>NZ_JARXNQ010000001.1:600000-859898 GCF_029872055.1 Sulfurimonas sp. C5 | reverse complement strand
CTGCTCTTTGCAAGAGTGGAAACGTAGGTCGCTGCCTAGTTCGATCAGATTCATTCTTTTCAAAATAATCACTCAATTTAACTTTTCAATCATCTTATTTAATTCATCTATATTACGTTTGTTCTCTTTAGTCTTATTGTTTGCATAACTGATGTGCATACATAATCTATTCCATTTCTCTTTATTGTATAAAAAATAATCACAAAGTTATAACTTTTTCGTTAAAGATTTTATAAAATTTGATGCAGAAAAGGATAGTGCTTATGAAAAAGAATAACTATAAATATAAGAATATCTCCAATGATGTAATTCCATATATAAAACATATGGAACAAGTGGAAGATGATAGAGAAAGATTACATGAGTTAAGTAATCACTGGAACACACTTTCATTATTAAGTCAATTAGGTGATGCGGGTGTTAATATGAGTAAAATTAAAAACAATTTTACTGAGCTTTCATATGAACTGATTAACCACTTAGCTATTGAATTATTAAATAAAAATATCAATGAAATGGATTTCAAAGCACAAGTTGCTGTTGACATTATGATTAGAAATCTTTTTGAAAGAACAGCTGATATTGGTTTTTTGGCTACAGATGATGATATTAGAGCATTTTTACTTAAAAACGATACGAAATATTCTACTCACTATCAAGAAGATTTAGATATTATCAAAGAGCGTTTTAGAGAATACATTAGAAAATACAGTGTATATTTTGATATTGTATTGATGAGTCCAAAGGGAGAGATCTTAGCTAATCTTGATGAAGACTTAACGCTTTCAAAATCTAAAGATTCAATTATTGATGAAGTTTTAAATACAAGTAGCGAATATGTAGAAACATTTAAGTATCATGATTTCTTGCCAAAAGAAAAAAAATCTCTTGTATACTCATATAGGGTGACAAAAACTAATGAAGAAGGTTCTGAAGTATTAGGTATTTTGTCTTTATGTTTCAAGTTTCAAGATGAAATGAAACAAATTTTCAACAATCTAATCAATAAAGACAAAAAAGAAGCAATACTATTATTGGACAAAGAGGGTGTTGTTATTGCTACAAGTGATAAATACCAAATACCACTTGGTGCTGAGCTGGAGATAGTTTTACATGATAGCTATAAATTAATCTCATTTGGTGGAGTGGATTATATTTGTAAAAGCAACAAAACAACAGGTTATCAAGGCTTTCACGGTTTAGAATGGTACGGGCATGTAATGATTCCTATTACACATGCTTTTGCACAAGAAGATGAAGATACTTTTGAAATCAGTGAAGAATTATTACTTTCTATTTTACAAAACGGTAAACAGTTTACTGAAGCATTGAAAAATATTCCAAAACAAGCAAATAGCATACAAAAAAGTTTGAATCGTGCTATTTGGAACGGGACAATTAATCAGGGAAGTACGACTTCAAATAAACAGTTTTCTAAAGCTTTAATGCTCGAGATTCGTCAAACAGGACAAGACACAAAATCTATTATCGGTTCTTCAATAGCAAATCTTACAAAAACTATTATTCTCGGTGACAGTGTTTTTTATGCAGACCTTATTGTTGACATAATGGATAGAAACTTATATGAAAGAGCAAATGACTGTAGATGGTGGGCATTGACATCTGATTTTCAAAAAATCTTGGCTAAAGACAATATAGTTATGGATGATGTGCTTAGAATGAATGAAATTTTAGAGTATATTAATGATCTTTATACGGTATATACAAATATTTTTATATACGATAAACATGGGTATATTAAAGCAACTTCAAATCAAGAAGAGAGACATTTAATAGGTAAACGTGTAAGTAAAAACTTTGTTACACACACATTAGAGTTAAGTGATTCTTCAAAATATGCGGTAAGTGATTTTGAAGCGAGTGAATATTATGATAATAAACATACGTATATCTATAATGCTGCTATTAAAAATAATGATAGTGTTGTTGGTGGAATTGGGCTTGTATTTGATTCAGAGATACAGTTTAAAAACATGATTCATGAGTCATTACCTAAAAATATAGACGGTACTACGAAAAATGGTGTTTTTGCAACATTGGCTACTAAAAATATGCAAATTATATCGTCTACAAATGAAAAACACCAAGTTGGTCAATATTTGGAACTTGACAGTTCTTATTTTAATCTCCAATCCGGAGAGTCAACAAGCGAGATCATTATTTATGATGAAAAATATTATGCTTTAGGTGTTAAGTGTTCAAAAGGGTATAGAGAGTATAAAAGTGCTCAAGATGACTATGTAAATGATGTATATTCATTCTTCTTCTCATATATTTGTGACAAAAGTGAAGCTGTATATCATAAGGATGACAACTTCTCTCCAAAAACGGATGTCGTATTTGAAAAAGGGACAGAATCTATTGATATTGCAACGTTTATGATTGCAAATCAATGGCTAGGGATTGATACAAGACATGTTGTGGAAACGGTAAGTGCTACTGAGTTAAAAACTACTATTAAAATAGATAAAAACCACCACTTTAAAGGTACTGTAATATATAATGATAAAGCAGTTATGGTAATTGATATTCAGAAGTTCTTACAGGAAAAAGATGTTGAAGAATATCAAGAGATTGTAATTATTAAATACGGTGAACATGATACTTATCTAGGAATATTAGTGAACTCTTTAGGTATTATTGCTGAAGTGGCAAATGATAATGTTAATCAACTTCACAATGAAATTATCGGTGGTGGGACATTGATTGACAGTTTGGTTTTCCCAAGTAGTGAAACACCTGGTAAAGATGTATTATCAATTCTATCACTTGATAAGATTATGAAAGAGTTAGTGAGTCCTGAGTATAGTAAAATGATTCATAAGCAGGTAATGCGTTAAAAGATGAGTTTATTACTCATCTTTTTATTTTAAGTATGAAAACGTTCTAATTTATTGTGTAGTTCATCCGTCATTGAATTGAGGTGTTCTGCAGCTGCTGCAATCTCTTCCACATTACGTGCATTTTGAGCAGAGATTTCATTTATTTGAGTTACTCTCTCTACAATTGATTCTACGTTTTGCCCTGTTTGTTCAAAGTCGCTAACTGTTTTGTCACTAGCTTTAACAGCATTATCAACAATAGCAACGCTTGAGTTGATTTTTTCTTCAACTTCTAAAGAGACATTTGATAAAGACTGAATATCTTCAGAATTAATACTCATTTGTCCACTCACATCATTAATTGCTTGTACAATAATATTAATTGTTGCATTAATATCCGTAAGAGATTTTTGAGTACGTTCTGCAAGTTTACGCACTTCGTCAGCTACAACTGCAAAACCACGACCGTGCTCACCTGCTCGTGCAGCTTCGATAGCGGCATTAAGTGCAAGTAGATTAGTCTGATCTGCTATATCTGAAATAACCTCTAGAACAACTTTTACTTCGTTTGCATCAGATGATAATGTAGCCATTCTTTCAGCAAGTTCTACTTCTATTTGAGCACTTTGTTGTACTTTTGTCGTTAAGTTAATAATCTCGTCACGTGCTTCTTGAAGGTTTGTATTTGCCTGAATAATCTCTTTTTTGCTCTCTTGTGCATAATGAATTGAGTGGATTATTTCATTGTTAATTTCTTTTGCTTGATCTGTTGCTTCTCTAATTACAGTAGAAGATTTTTCTACATTTTCTCCAACACCTAGAGCTGTAGTTGAAAGTTCATGTGAAATAGATGCATTTTCTGAAGAGCCTTGTTTTGATGTTTCTATTAAATCACGTAACTCAGTAATGAGCTTATTAAAACTTTTTCCCATCAAAGAAAGTTCTAGAGGTGTATTTGTATCTACTTGCATTGTCAAGTCATGTTTTTGGGCTATTTGTAAAATAACTTCTTTAAAACGCTCAATTGGTCTTACTATACTGATATTCATAAGAAAATAAGCAGCAATACCGATAATGATTAGAACGATTATTGAAGATACAATAATACGGTTACGCAATGTATGAGGAGTTTCTAAAACTTCTGCTTCATCAATTTCAGATATGATAGCCCATGAAAAATCTTGGCCAACAGGTACACTTGAGAATGAAGATAATACTGGGTTTCCATTGTAATCGATTATGATTCTTGTATCATTTTGATCATCTAAAGCTAAGTTTGATGCTTCAGTATCTACAGAACCTGTTTCAGGAGTAGCAAAAGAGGCAAGTAAGCTGTGTCCTTTTGGATCTAGATAACTATCACTACGCATTAACTTGTCCGGACCAACAAGATAATCTTCCTGAGTTTTTCCATATCCTTGACGGTATTGCATAATTGATGTGATTGCACTAGAACTAAGTTGAAAAATTAAAACAGCTTCACCACTTTTAGTAGGTGTTGCTAAGAACATTGCCGGTTCATGGTTACTTGGTTCATAAGGTTCCATATCGACAAAAGTAGGACGTTTATTTGCCAATGCAGCTCTAAAAGCTCTTGCAAGACCGCTGTCTTTTAATTTTCCGTGAAGAAGGTTTGCTCCGTTATCCGATTCTTTAGCAACTGTATACATTACATGTCCATGTTCGGCACATACGATAAATAGATCATAATAACCATATGTCTTGATATAGTTTTTAAAGTAGTTTTCGTACGGTTTTACCGTTTTTGTAATTGCAGGATCATTAACTGGATATGTTCCGTCATCTTCAACTTCTAACATGTCATTCATGAATATTATGTCATTTACCATATTTTTAATCTCTTCTGAACCTGCTAAAAGTTCAATATCTTTAACTCGATTATTAAAATAGGTTTCAATTCTACTTTTTTTAATATCTCTGACCATTGTCAACTGGTTATAGCTATTTTTCATCAAAGTTGATTTTGAATCATTGACAGAGATGAAAGTTGTGATAACTGCTAATGTAATAAGGGAAATAAACACTAACAGAATTACCTGTAGTTTAATTGACAAGTTTTTCATTTTTTTTCTAACCTTTTGTAAAATTAACGAAGTATATGATTTGAAGACTTAAGTTTATTTGATTAAAAGCCCAATTATAAGCGTTGTANACCATATTTTTAATCTCTTCTGAACCTGCTAAAAGTTCAATATCTTTAACTCGATTATTAAAATAGGTTTCAATTCTACTTTTTTTAATATCTCTGACCATTGTCAACTGGTTATAGCTATTTTTCATCAAAGTTGATTTTGAATCATTGACAGAGATGAAAGTTGTGATAACTGCTAATGTAATAAGGGAAATAAACACTAACAGAATTACCTGTAGTTTAATTGACAAGTTTTTCATTTTTTTTCTAACCTTTTGTAAAATTAACGAAGTATATGATTTGAAGACTTAAGTTTATTTGATTAAAAGCCCAATTATAAGCGTTGTAACCGTTATGTAATCTTTATGTAATCATTCTGTAATAAATCAAAAGATTTAACATAAATGTAATTCTTTTTTGATAGTAATGATAAGAAAGTCAAAAACTTAACATAAACATCAAATATGATATAATTGCCCAAAATTCTTGGGATATAAAGATATAAATGGACTCATCAAGCTTCGATCGGATACTTAACGATAAAAATAAACTTTTAACACAAACATATTTTGAACTGCAACAACTTTTTGAAGAGAAATATGGTCGTGATACGGTTGTTTTTATGGAGATTGGTACTTTCTTTGAAGTGTATGAAGTCAACAACGACGAGTCACAAGTCGGTAAAGCAAAAGAGATAGCCGAACTACTCAATATCCAGCTCACGAAAAAAAATAAAAACATTGTCGAAAATTCTGATAAAAACCCTCTTTTAGCTGGTGTCCCTGCAGTGAGCTTCGAGCGTTACTTAAACCGCTTGATTCAAGAGCAGAAATACACGATCATTGTTGTTAGACAAAAGGGAAATCCTCCTAAAATAAGCCGTTACATATCTCAAATTATCTCTCCGGGGACAAACTTTGATCATATAGTTGACAACGATGACAACTACATTGTTTCGATTTTGGTAGATAAGTATAAAGATATCTACAGTGTTGGATATTCTGCCATCGATGTTACAACTGGAAAAACATGGTTATATGAGACACATTCTACGAGTGAAGACCCTTTTTATGCACTTGACGAGGTATTTAATCTTTTAAATGTTTACAGAACAAGTGAAGTAGTTGTTACGTTTTTAGAGGGTGTTGAAAATCAGAAGCATGTAATGCAGTATCTTGAAATTCCTGAACATTACCATTACTCTGTAAACAATAAACGCTTAAAAGTTGAGTATCAAAACGAGCTCTTTCAAGGGGTGTATCAGATTCAGTCACTTCTCTCTCCAATCGAGCATCTTGACTTAGAACGCAATCCTATGATTACAGAGTCGTTGGCAATTCTCATAGACTTTGTAATAGAGCACGATTATTACATTGTGCAAAAGATGTCTATGCCAAGAATCATAGACAATCGTCGTTTTATGTATCTTGGAAACAATGCACTCGAGCAGATGGGTGTAATATCAAAAGACAAAAAAGAGTTTACGCTTCTAAGAATGCTTGATCGCAGTTCTACGGCAATAGGGCGCCGTTTATTAAAAGAGAGACTACTCAATCCTATTATGGAGAGCGAAGAACTTGAGCGTCGTTATAACCTGATCGAGAGAGTATCGTCCCATACACGTTTTTTAGATGAGATGATGCGCGGAATTTACGATCTGGAACGTCTTGCCCGTCGTTTAAATTTAGGACGTCTGCATCCTTTTGAGATGAATCACATTTATGATTCTTTGGTGAGTGTTAAAGATTTAATGCTTTATGTGAAAAAACACAAGATCCAAAAGACTCCTTTTCATGAGAGTGAACTCGATGAATTTTTACGTGATATCGTAAAAACGATTGATCTTGATGTATCACGCCGTTTTACAAACGCTACAGTAGATGAGAACTTCTTGATGGAAGGCGTTGATGAGAGCATCGACACCCTTACAAAAGAAAACTCGGTCATGATGATTGCATTTGATGATATTATGCAAAAAATTGAGGCCCTACTTACAGATTCCAATGCAAACTCTACGACAAAACTGGTTACTTTAGGAGTTTTAGAGAAAGAGGGATATTATATATCTCTGAGTAAAAACCGCTTTTCTTTAATTGAGAGTGAATTTAAAAAAGATCCTGAATTCAGTCAGTTTGATGTGAAAAAATTGACAAACAGTGTCAAAATTACTTCAAGTTTTACAGATGAGCTCTCAGATCGCATAATGAAAAACCGCCGTAAGATCGTAGCACTTGTAAAAGACAGATATATGCAGGTACAAGCTGTATTTGAGCGACGCTATTCTTTACTTTTTGAAAGAGTGATTTCGTATGTAGCAGATCTTGATGTCGGAGTAAGCTCATCAAAAACAGCAACCGATTATAATCATGCAAGACCGATGATTGTCGATGTTAAAGATGATGAGAACTTTATGCAGATAATGCAGCTGCGCCATCCTTTGATCGAGATCCAGGAGCGCGGTGGGCTGTATGTTCCAAACGATATAGTGATGGGAAATCGTGATTATATGGATCTGCCGCATCCAAAGACAATTATGCTTGATGTAAGCGTGCATGATGGTCATGAGGTCAACGGTGTACTTTTATACGGAATCAATTCAAGTGGAAAAAGCTCATTGATGAAAAGTGTCGGAATCGCAATTTTAATGGCACAATCAGGCTTTTTCGTCAGTGCTTCTGTTATGAAATTTAGTCTGTTTGATTCTATCTTTACCCGTATTGTTTCAAAAGATAACCTGGCTAAAGGTCTTTCAACTTTTGCCGTTGAGATGCTAGAACTCAAAAATATCTTTAATCGTGCAACGGTACGCTCAATCGTTCTTGGTGATGAGATCTCTCATGGAACGGAAACACTTTCCGGAGTCGCAATCGTTGCAAGTGCAATTAAAAAACTTGCAAATACAAGATGTCTTTTTGTATTTGCAACCCATCTGCATCAGCTTTCAACTATGCCTGAAATTACGAATATCAATAACGTAGTAGACCTGCATTTAAGTGTAGAGTATGATGAAGAAAGCGATAAATTACTTTTTAACCGTGTACTTCAAGAGGGAAGCGGCAGTAGTATTTATGGTTTAGAGTTTGCAAAATCACTCCATATGGATAATGAATTCCTAGAGATGGCAAACAACATAAGAAAAAGACTTGCAAACGATTTTGATGAGCTTGAACTTTTAGTGAAAAAGAAAAAATCGAAGTACAATAAAGATCTGTATGTCACGAAATGTGTAATCTGTGGAGCAGTGGCTGAAGATGTGCATCACATTAATCATAAATCTTTAGCAAACTCTTCAGGTTTCATTGGACACTTCCATAAAGATCATAAACATAATCTGATCCCGTTGTGTAAAGAGCATCACAATCAAATTCATGACGGAAAAATTAAAGTGGATGGTTTTGTAATGACATCTAAAGGACTTGAACTACAATATGAAGAACAGCTTTCAAAACCAAAAGTTGAGGTTCTAGAAGAACCGGAAATAAATGTTGTAAAAGTAGAAGAAAAAACTGAGGAAGAAGCACCTTCAAAGATCCTTCTTGATGATTGGTAGGATATTACATTAGTTATAATGTTGATATGAATGCAGCAAAAAGTTTAAAGTTTATTGCCGATTGTCATTTAGGCAAGTTAGCAAAGTATTTACGTATGATGGGGTTTGATACTTTGTTTTTTGATTCTATTGATGATGACGATTTAATTGAATTGTCTGAGCAAGAGGATAGGATTATTCTTACCCGTGACAAGCTGCTACACGAAAAGAAAACCTCAAATACCTTTTATTTGCACTCAATCGATAATTTTGAACAACTTTGTGAACTTAACAGAGTTTTTTCCATTAAAAACAATAGACAAAAATCTCGCTGTACTTTATGTAACGTGACACTCAAAGAGGTTAACAAGACAGAGATTTTAGACCAAGTACCCAGCAAAGTATTGAACTATTTTAACTTTTTTGAGATCTGTCCTAAATGTAAACGCATCTATTGGCATGGAAGTCACTATAAACGTATGATGCATAAAATAGAAGCAATATAAGAAGTTGGTATCTTGCGTTCCCAAGCTGAAGCATGGAAACGAATTTGGTAAAATTTATGAAAGCAGTGTTTTAACGCACTCGTTAATTCTTTTTCCGTCAGCTTTTCCAGCTAATTCTTTGCTTGCAGCACCCATAACTTTTCCCATATCTTTGATCGACTCTGCACCAACATTTGTAATAATAGTTTTTAAAGCGTCAGCTAACTCATCATCTGAGAGTTGTTTTGGTAAATAAGGTTCATATACTGCGATTTCTTCAAGCTCTTTTTCCATTAAATCCAGGCGATCAGCATCTTTGTACTGAGCAGCAGAATCGTTACGGCTTTTGATCTGTTTTTGTATGATTTTGATAATATCATCATCGTTTAATTCTTTTCTTTCGTCTACTTCAATTTGTTTAAATGCAGATGTTAAAAGACGAAGTGCATCTCTCTTCTTTACATCTTTTGCTTTCATTGCATCTTTTAGATCTTGATTAATTGTTTCTCTTAATGACATATTTTATACCTTTTTTCTGGAACTATAATTGCTAGAATTATAGCTAAATCACAATAAGTATGGAACATCTTTATGAAAATAACAACTGTATCATTTTTTATCTTTTTGTCTACACTGTTTTTTAGCGGCTGTACGGCAAACCTGACAGAACCGGAAATCAATTTTGAACCTCCAAAATATGTGGAGGAGATGCCACCTAAAGAAGACAGTCAGGACTTTGCATCTACTGGAAGTATTTTTGGACAGGGGGAAAATCCTTTATTTTCCGATCATAAAGCGATGCATGTAAATGATATTGTAACAGTGGTTATTTCTGAGACAGCACAGAGTTCTAATACAGGATCTAAACAACTAAGCGAAACTGATTCATTGGCATTAGGCGGTGGAGCATTTACTACTGGTACAAACGGTTCAAATATGAATGGAGAAGTAGCACGAGCAGTTAATAAACTTAACGGCTTTACAGATATCGGTTTTACAGGAGGATCTACTAGTTCTTACAAAGGACAGGGTAGTGCAACTAAAGATGCTAGCTTTACAACCACAGTTTCTGCTAGAATTGTAAAAGTATTAAGCAACGGAAACTACTACATCAGTGGCAAACGTGAAATTTTGGTTGATCAACAAAAACAGATCATACAAATAAGTGGTGTTATTCGCCCGTACGATATAGACCAGACAAATACTATCAATTCAACTCAAATGAGTGATGCAAAAATTCTTTATAAAACGGAAGGGGATGTAGATCGTGCAAATAATAGAGGATGGGGTTCTAAAATTGTTCAGGCTGTTTGGCCTTTTTAGTCTTTTATTAGTATTTTTATCATTTAGTTTAAAAGCTGAAAGCTTTGCAGATTTCAAACGTACACAAATAGGTTCATTTGAAGAGTTTAAAGATAAGCGCGATCAGGAATTTAACAAGTATCTACAAGAGCAATGGAGAGAATACGAAGCATATACAACTCCTAAATTTTTTGAAAAACCAAAACCGAAAAATATAGAATCTCTTCAAGAAACACCATCAAAAGAGATTGGACCGAGAGTAGATATCTCACTGCCTACAATAGAAAAAAAGAGAGAAGAGAAAAAAGAAGAAAAAGTAATCCATAAGGATGTTGAGTTTAATTTTTTCGGTACTTTGGTTGGATTTAATATTGACCAAAAAATAAAAAATGTTCGTTTTTATCCAAAGAATCAAAACGGTATTATAAGCTTTTTTGGTGTAATGGCTTCTAGTGATTATGAACAACTGATAGATAGTGTACAAAAGATTGCCGCTGAGATGCAGTTAAATGACTGGGGTGTTTTTCAACTTGTTACTGCAATTTCAAAACATATTTACGTTAAACCTGATGAAGAACAGCTTTTTAAATGGTTTATCCTTACAAAACTCTCCTATGACGTTAAAATAGGCTTAGTGCAAAATCATATAGTTCTGCTGGAAAACTCGAAACAAACTATTTTTGCAACACCTAGATATAAAATCGAAGATACGTATTATTATGCTATAGACTATCAAAATTCTAAAAGCTCTCTGGGAAGATTGTATACTTATGATAAAAAGTATCCAGAGGCTGTTAAGAAACTTGATTTTACTATGCCAAAAACACCGAATTTAGTACAATCACTATTAAAAAAGAAATTGACGTTTTCAAATCAAGCAGGTAGATATGATGTTGATGTGTCAATTAATAAAAACCTTATAGATTTTATGAATACATATCCACAAGTTGATTATGATGTATATTTTAATGCAGCTTTTGATAGTAGCGTATATAATGATGTTATAACAGGTTTAAGAAAATATATTAATGGTAAAAAAGCATTATATAGTTTAAATTTTATTCTTCATTTTGTTCAAAAATCTTTTAAATATCAACGAGACGATGAACAGTTTGGAAAAGATAAAGTAATGTTTGCAGAAGAGACACTTTACTATGATAGCTCAGATTGTGAAGATAGAGCAATTTTATTTGGAAAACTAGTTAAAAAGATATTTGATTACGGTGTTGTAGGTGTAAAATATAAAGATCACATGACTACGGCACTTTCCGTACCTTTAAACGGTGACATGGTAACAGTTGGAACTCGAAAGTATGTTATAGCAGATCCTACGTACATTAATGCGAATATTGGACTTAATATGCCAAAATACAGAAATATTCAACCAGAATCTTTTATAAAGCTCAAATAGACAAGGGAAATACTATATGCATTCACAGGTAAAAAGACATGCTACTGAATTACTGGAACTTTTAACACTCCATCTGCCGGATATGTTATGGATTAAAGATATAGAAGGTACGTATATCTATGCAAATAAAGCACTATGTGATGGCTTGCTTATGGCAAAAGATACTCATGAAGTAGTAGGAAAAAATGATGTTTTTTTTGCTTTAAGAGAAAGAGGAAAGCATAAAGACAATCCTAATTGGCACACATTCGGAGAGTTGTGTTTTAACAGTGATCAGGTAGTTATTGAAAATAATAAGCCTATGCGTTTTGAAGAGTTTGGAAATGTAAAAGGCAAGATGCTTTATTTAGAAGTTTTTAAAGCACCCTTTTATGATCGTAAAGGAAAAATTATTGGAACTGTTGGGGCAGGACGTGATATTACTGAGTTAAAACAAGCACAAGAAAGTTTGGAAAAGAATTTAACACTTTTAGAAGCGCAGAGAAAAACGCTTGAAGAGTTTAATGAGAAACTGGAAGAAAAAGTACGTTATGAAGTACAAAAACAGCAAAAACAAGAAAAAGTAATGTTACATCAGTCCCGTCAAGCAGCAATGGGGGAGATGTTGGAATCTATTGCTCATCAATGGAGACAACCGCTTAATATAATGGGACTTGCTATTGCAAATATAGAAACACAATTGGCTGTAAGTGATATTAAAAAAGATGAACTTATAGAGAAGCTTGAAGCCATTGCTTACAATATTAGTTATTTATCAGATACTATTGATGATTTCAGAAACTTTTTAAATCCTGCTGCCGATGAACATGAAGCGTATTTTATGCCAAGTAGAAGTATTGTGGAAATATTGAGAATTTTAGAAGCACAACTAAGAAACTGTAACATTAAAATAGAAACAAAGCTAGACAACGATCATTTTGCTTTTAAAGGTGTTGAAAATGAATTTAAGCAGATCTTGTTCATACTTATAAATAATGCCACGGATGCTATTAAAAAGTCTATTAAAGAAAATATTATCAAAGAGGGGTATATTTGTCTTTCTTTAGAAAGTAACGGAAATGTAGGAGTTGTGAAAATTTCTGATAACGGTGGTGGAGTACCTAGTGAAATTCAAGAGAAGATTTTTGAACCGTACTTTACAACAAAACATAAATCTTCAGGTACAGGAATAGGACTTTATATTGCCAAAAACATTATTGAGACGAGAATGAAAGGAAAGATCAAATATATTCCTGAAGAGGGTGGTAGTTCCTTTGCAGTAGAACTCCCAATTCACCAGATTTAACATTTTTTTGCTATTATAGCGTTATGAAAATTGAATTTGAAGAGAAACTATGTGATTGTTATGTAGACCCTTTGACAGGTTTGTATAATAGATTGGCATTATTAGAATATATCAAAACAAATAAAGAATATACTTTGTTTATTTTAGATATCGATAACTTTTCAAATATTAATAATACTTATGGCTATTTAATAGGTGATGAGATACTTAAAAATATAGCAAACTACTTAAAAATGTTAAAACCGGCACACGGAGAGATTTTCCGTTTTGACGGGGATCAATTTGTTTTTTTAACAGACCAACTTACCTTAAATATTGAAAAAGAGGAGATAGCACAGATTGTTATCTCTTTTTTTAACGAGATGGATATTTATGAAACTGAGAACTCAGTAGTCAAAATCTTTTTCAGTATAGGGATATATACCGGACAGGGATATAAGTTACTGAATAATGCTAATTTAGCACTTGACGATGCACGCCAGTACAAAAAAAATTCTTACAAACTTTTTGATCAAAATTCAAGTTTCATCAAGAATCATTTACAGCATATAGACTGGATTAAAAATGTAAGACAGTATATGGAAGATGAAAAGTTTGTTCTCTTTTATCAACCTATTATAGATAACAGAACTAACAAAGTAGTGAAATACGAATGTCTGATTCGTATTTCAAATGGAACTTCATATATAACACCCGATAATTTTATGTATGCCTGTAGAGTAACTGGTATATTAGAGCTAATTACCCGCTTTGTGATTAAAACAGCGTTTGAAAAGTTTTCAAAAACAGAGTACTCTTTTTCGATCAATATTACATCGGACGATATTAATCTAGAGTATTTAGAAGATTTGTTGCTTGAAAAATGTGAACAATATAATATTCCTCCGTCACGAGTTATTTTAGAAATTTTGGAAGATATAACCACTTTAACAAAACCGTATATGCTTACACAAATTACTTCTTTAAGAGAGAAAGGATTTAAAATAGCACTGGATGATTTCGGTATTGAAAATTCAAACTTTGCAAGATTGATAGATTTTCATCCGGACTTTATTAAAATAGACGGTGTATTTATTAAAGACATAGTAGAAAATACGAAGAACCAAATTGTAGTACAGACTATTGTTGATTTTTGTAAGCTATGTAATATTGAAGTTGTTGCAGAATTTGTGCATAATAAAGAAGTTTTAGAGAAGGTTCGAGAATTCGATATAGAGTTTTCTCAAGGGTTTTACTTAGGTAAACCTCAGAAAGAACTTTTAGAAGATTAAAACCGATACTATTACAATAATAGTATCGGAATTGTTTTAATAGTTGATTGCAACTTTATATGTTGGATCGTCTTCTTCATATGTACAGTGTGGACCAGCTTTTTTGAGAATAGCTTTACAGTCTGCACTTAAGTGTCTCAGTAAGAGATTTTTTCCTGCATCTTCATATTTTTTTACAATGCTGTCAACGGCTTCAACACCAGAGAAGTCTAGTACTCTTGCATTTTTAAAATCAATTACTACTTTTGGCGGATCTTGATCAATTGAGAAGTTATCAGAAAATGTTGTAGCACTTCCAAAAAATAGAGGACCTTCTAAAGAATATACTTTTGTACCGTCTTCTTCTACATGTGTCTTAGCCCAGATACGAGCATGTTTCCATGCAAATACCAATGCCGAGATGATTACACCTGCGATAACTGCAACAGCCAAGTCTTCTAAAACAGTAATGATAGTTACTGCAAGCATTACGAAAAGGTCCTCTTTTGGCATATGTTTAAAGTGGGAAAAACTTGACCATTCAAAGGTACCAATACTTACCATAAACATAATACCTACTAAAACACCTACAGGAATAATATTTAGTACATCTGTTAAAGAGATAACCAGTATTAAAAGACCAACTGCTGCTGTAAAAGAAGAAAGACGGCCAAGTCCACCTGACGTATAATTGATTATAGATTGCCCGATCATCGCACAACCAGCCATACCACCAAAGAAACCACAAGTCATATTTCCGGCACCCAGAGCAATACACTCTTGATTTCCACTTCCGCGTTTACCGCTCATCTCATCTAAAACAGCAAGTGTAAGCAGTGATTCAATTAACCCTACAAGTGCCATGATGACAGCATATGGAAGAACCATGAGTATAGCATCCACACTAAAAAGTGTTTCAGGGATAATCAGCTGTGGCAGCTGTCCTTTAAACTCTGAAAGGTTTGCCAAGTTTCCTACTGTCAGAGTATTAATATTAGCAAAATAAACAATAACTGTGAGTGCCACAATTGCAACTAGACCTGCAGGGACAACTTTAGTATATTTTGGCATTATGTACATAATAAGCATAGTAGTAAAGACTATAGCGTACATCTCCCATCCTTGGTGATCGAAGAATTTAAACTGTGCCATTGCAATGACAATAGCCAAACCATTAACAAAGCCGTAAAGTGCGGGTTGAGGTACTAAACGAATAAATTTTCCAAGTTTGAAAACACCCACTAAAACTTGAATAAGTCCTGCAAGTATCGTTGCGAGAAGAACATAATTGAGGGTTTGAATATAGAGATCATCCCCCATGACACCCATCTCCTCCAACATTGCATTAGCTTCTAGAACTAAACCTATAATAACTACGGCAACACTTCCTGTCGCTCCACTAATCATACCCGGTTTTCCACCTATCACGGCAGTGATTAGACCTAGGATAAATGCAGTATACAAACCTACTATCGGACTTACTTCTGCAATAAAACTAAATGCAATTGCTTCTGGTACTAAGGCTACGGCAACCACTAAACCTGAAAGGATATCATTTTTTATGTTGTGTGATGTATATTTTCTTATGTCAAACAAGGGCTTCCCTACGTAAAATAAAGTATGAAATTATAACGAAATTTATCCTTGATATACGACAAAACGGTTTTTACCACCATTTTTTGCTTTATACATAGCACTGTCGGCATCTTTGATGATTTGGTCTTCTTCATCAAGATGATCTTTAGGAAAAACACGAACACCTATACTAGAACCTACCTTAACTTTATTGGAGTCAATAATTATCTCATGGTTAAGTTGATTTAAAATTTTATAGGCCACAAACTCAATTACATCTTCAAGTTTTTTATAGCTGCTGTCAATATCAAGAAGAACTACGGCAAACTCATCTCCACTCAGTCTAGCTACTATATCACATTCACGTACAGAGCTTTTAAGAGCCTCAGCTACATGTATAAGCAGTTTGTCTCCAACATGATGGCCGAAACTATCATTAACATTTTTAAAGTTGTCTAAATCTATAAACAGGAATGCATTTTTAAAACCGTGGCGTTTTGAACGATTAAGCTCTTCACGCATTCGTGTAAGTAGATGTGTTCTATTTATCAATTTAGTTAAAGCGTCATGACTTGCTTGATAAACAGCTTCTTGCTGTGCTTTTCTTAATTCTGTAATATCAAAAAGATGTCCAATGTAGTTCTTTACATTTCCCTCTTTATCACGAAATGCAGAGATAGAAAGTCTTTGAGAATATAATTTCCCATCTTTTCTTTTATTGATTACCTCACCAGTCCATGAACCTGTAGAATTTACACTACCCCACATTGCTTTGTATAAAGATTTAGGATTATTTCCAGATTTCAAGATAGATGTTTTTTTGCCTATAGCATCTTCGGCACTATAACCTGTGATTCTTTCAAATCCTTTATTGACTTTAATGATATGAGTATCTTTGTCTGTTATAACGATACCTTCATATGAATCGAGTGTACGGGAAGAGAGTTCTAAATCATCAGCATGTTTTTCATGCTCTTTAAAAAGTTTATTGATAAGGAAAATAAAATAAACTCCAGAGATGATTGATACGATCCATAGAATCATAGCAATGTTTAAATTATGCATGGTCTCACGATAGTTATCATCTAAGTTAATAATAAATTTATTGAGTATATCTTTGGAAACTTTATTATAAGTGTTGATGTTATTTGTAGAAACTTCATACCAATAAATCGCATCTTCTTTTTTGAGTTTATGTTGCTTATAAAGTTTTCGAAACCTATCTAGTTCTTCAATATTTTGTTTATCGACATATTTTTTATAGCTGCTTTCTGACAATCCGTTTGAATATAGTGACAAATCGTCAATTCTGTTTTTTTGATCTTGCTGTAAATATAAGAGCGTATTTTTACATTTTAAATCAGAGTTTGGAGTCAGTAAGTCATTATAGATACATGCTCTTTCAAGTCCTGCACTTTCTTTTAAAAGTTCTAAGTTAATTAAAAACAGAGCATCATACCTGTTTTCATCTACTTTTGGAAGTAGGTATTTTATCACATTGATTGTATTGTTGTTTATACGTGTATATGCCTGAAGGACTTGATCAAAGGAAAGATTTTGATCGAGAACCTGTAAACGTAAAGCAGGAAGATTTTGAAGATAACTGTCTTTATTTTCGTGACGTAAAGTCTCTAAAAGTTTAATAGATGTATCGCTATTTTTATAAGCAGTTGTAAAGTTTTCTTGAAGATTTTGTGATTTTTGTGAATTTACAAAGTGAACGGCAAGATCTTGTTCTATCTGTAAATTATGTACAACATCTATAAGTTTGTCAACAAGTAAAATATTTTCTTTTTGAGATGTAATAGTATTTATATTTGAATTAGAAAGTTTGACATAGTAAAATGTAAAATAAATTATCGAAATAATAGGTATTAAAACAATAGTGAATATTTTAGATTTAAAAGATTTTAAGTTTACAGTCATGCTAGAGATTATATCACAAAAAAACAATAATTCCCAAGTAGAATTTGGGAACTATTGAAGAGCTTGAAGTTGCTCCATAACTTTTGATTTTTTATCTTCAGCTTCTGCGAGAGCTTCACGATTTTTTGCTAGAACATCTTCTGGAGCATTTGCAACGAAACGTTCATTATTTAACATACCTGAGAGTTTAGTAATCTCTTTGTCAAGTTTTTCAGCTTGTTTTGTAAGTTTGTTGATAATTGGCGTTAAATCAATGCTTTCAGTAGGAATGAAAGTTTCACATTTATCGGCAATATCGCTTACAGAGTTTTCAACTTTTGCATCTGTAAATTCAACTGTATCAACTTTTGCTAACTTAGCGATGAACGGAAGCATCATAGTTTTATCTTCATCACTCAGTCCGTCAACTTTTACATAGGCTTTTTCAATTTTTTGATTAGCCATATCAACTAAAACTTTAGCACGGCGGATAGATACGATTGCATCCATAATGATTGCAAAAGTCTCTTCCTCTTTACGTTGTTTTGTCTTGAACGGATACTTTTTGATCATAATAGAATCAGATTCTTCTAAAGATGTACCGCTTAGTTGGTGGTAAAGATGCTCAGTGATAAACGGCATGAACGGATGTAACAGTTTCATAGCTTCTTTAAAAATTGCACCAAGTTCTACAATCGAAGATTTGTCGGCTTTGCTAAGCTCGATACCCCAGTCACAGAACTCATTCCAGATAAATCTGTAAAGAACTGTTGCTGCATCGTTGAATTTATACTCATCCATAGCTGCACGAACCTCTTTAGTCGCTTGGTTAAGGCGTGAAACCATGTATTTTCCAAGCGGAGTATCCATACAAAAACCGCCAAGATCAGGGAAGGTGTCTACATTCATTTGTAAGAACTTCGCCGCATTGTAGAGTTTGTTCGTAAAGTTACGGTTGATCTCTAACTTTTGCGTACTCATTCTAATGTCACGACCTTGAGCAGCTGAGATTGCAAGAGTAAAACGTAAAATATCGGCAGAAAATTCGTTAACCATATCCAGAGGATCGATAACGTTTCCTTTTGATTTTGACATTTTTTGACCGTGTTCGTCACGAACAAGAGCGTGAAGGTAGATGTGGTTAAACGGTAGTTCACCCATGAAGTTTTCACCCATCATCATCATTCTAGCTACCCAGAAGAAAAGGATGTCAAAACCAGTAATTAAAAGAGTGTTTGGATAGAATTCTTTTAGGTCGTCTGATTGGAAAAGTTTATCCATTTCAACATCGCCATTACCCCAGCCAAGAGTTGAAAATGGCCAAAGCGCAGAAGAGAACCAAGTATCTAAAACGTCAGGATCTTGAGTGATGTTTTTACTAGCACATTTTGGACAAGCTGCAGGTGCATCCTCTTGGCTTGCAAATTCGTGATCACAGTCATCACAGTAAAATACCGGTATCTGATGTCCCCACCAAAGTTGACGAGAGATACACCAGTCACGCAGATCACCCATCCAAGAGTTGTAAGAGTTGATCCAGTGAGGCGGGAAGAATTTTGCTTCACCTGCATTTGTTTTTTCAATTGACTGATCAGCCACTTCTTTTCTTACAAACCATTGTTTAGAAATATACGGCTCAACTACGTTTTTACATCTGTAACAGTGTCCAACCTGGTGTTTATGATCTTCGATTTTGATCATAAAACCTTCATCTTCAAGACGTTTTACAATTACGTCACGAGATTCAAGACGCTCTAAACCTTGGAATTCTCCTGCGAATTCGTTTAAGATCCCTTTTTCATCAAATACGGTGATAAACTCTAAATCGTGGCGTTTTCCAACTTCGTAGTCGTTTTGATCGTGAGCAGGTGTTACTTTTACAACACCCGTTCCAAATTCCATATCAACATGCTCATCTGCAATGATAGAAACTTCACGATCAAGTAGTGGAAGTTTTACCTTTTTACCGATAAGATCTTTATACCTTTCATCTTCAGGATGAACCATAACCGCAGTATCCCCGAAATATGTCTCAGGACGAGTTGTCGCTACTTCAACAAATCCGCTGCCGTCTGCAAACGGGTATTTGATGTGGTAAAATTTTCCGTCGTGATCTTCGTATTCAACTTCGATGTCTGAAAGAGCACCGTCGTGTGTACACCAGTTAACCATGTAGTTACCACGAACGATAAGACCTTTATTGTAAAGGTGAACGAAAGCTTCTTTTACAGATTTTTGAAGACCGTCATCCATAGTAAAACGTTCACGCTTCCAAGCAGGAGATACACCCATTTTACGAAGCTGAGTCGTCATGATTCCTGCTGATTCTTCTTTCCATTTCCAAGCACGCTCTAAAAATGCTTCACGCCCGATTGCCTCTTTTGTAGTACCTTCAGCTAAAAGTTGTTTCTCCACTACGTTTTGTGTTGCAATACCTGCGTGGTCAGTACCAGGCTGCCATAATGTTTTAAAGCCATCCATACGTTTGTAACGAGTGATAATATCTTGAAGTGTAAACGTAAGTGCATGACCGATATGAAGACGACCAGTAACATTCGGTGGTGGCATCATAATCGCAAAGTTTTTCCCTTCTTCTTGGATATCTTTGTTCCCATCTATCTCAAAGTATCCGCGATCTTCCCAGATTTTGTAGTATTTGTTCTCTGTTTCTTGAGGATTGTACTTGTTTTCTGACATTCTTTTAGCCTTAATGTAATCGTTAAAATAATTTCGCGATTATATCCAAATGCAGGTGAGGATTTGCTTAGGAGGTCAAAGTATTTATGTAGATTTGTAAAGTATAAAAAAATGAGTTATAATTAAGTTTACTTCACATAAAAGAAGGAAGCGTGTTTTTTAATGGTTCATTTTTATATAATCAGCTTCTCTGTTCAAATGTTTCACTAGACGAATACTCCTCAGAGATGAGGAAAGTGGTACTAGTAAATATTTTATTAATTATTAGTGGAACAATCCTTTTAACCTTCGCTTTATACAATCTTTTTATCGAGAAAAATCATACTTTATTCATTATTGACCTCATAGCTTTTTTTGTTTCAACGCTGATTTTTTACAACTTACGCAGAACATTAAATGTTGAACGGACTTCTATAGTAACAACATTATCAATTTTTGCGATGATGGTTGCTGTTGTTTATTTCGGAAAAGGTAATGATTTCACTTTGGTATGGACAGTTTTTTTCCCAGTATTTGCTATTTTTTTAAACGGTAGTAAAAGGGGAATACTGATCACATTCGTTTTTTATATTGTTATTTTATATTTAACATATCAAGGGCTTGGTGTCTGGCAAGAGGGTATGTGGAATGAATCAAGTTATACCCGTTTCATAGTCGCCAGTATAGGGATAACAATTATTGTATTCTTTTTTGAAGTGAGTTTGGAAAAAGCCCATGAAGCACTGGCACTTGTGAGAAGAAAAGAGAAAGACTACATTAAAATTTTGGAAGAATATTCCATTACGGATCCTTTGACACAAGTTTATAACAGAAGATATCTCAATGTCCAGTTTGACAGGTTGTTCGAAAAAGCGAAAAAGAATAAGAGCTTTTTTGCCCTTTATATATTTGATGTAGATTACTTTAAACAATACAACGACACTTTTGGGCATGTTGCTGGAGATACTGCTTTACAAAAGACAACAGAAGTTTTAACTAACGAAGTATTTAAGCGCGAAGTAGATTATATATTCAGACTTGGGGGTGAAGAGTTTTGCGGATTGCTGATAGCAGATGATATTGAGAAAATAAAATACATTATTGAAAAAGCCAGAGCAGCTATTGAAGGGTTACAAATTAGCCATCCGAAAAATCCGCATAAAGTTTTAACTGCTTCTTTTGGGGTTTGTATAATCAATGATTTTGAAATTAAAAATTTTGACAAGATGTATAAGTATGCAGATACAGCTTTATATAACGCAAAAGAGCAGGGAAGAAACTGCATAGTCGGTACTGATAGAATTAGCACACTTTAATAGTTACAAGGTATAATTCGCTCATGCCTTTATCTAGACTTAACGAGCAGCAATATGAAGCTGCAACATCTCAACACTCTAAAAATCTTATTATCGCTTCGGCAGGGACGGGAAAGACTTCGACAATTGTAGGTCGTATTGCGTATCTTCTGAACAACGGTGTACAACCAAACGAGATTTTACTCCTGACTTTTACTAATAAAGCTGCTGCTGAAATGGTAAGCCGTGTTGCTGAATTTTTCGGTAACGGTGTCGCTTCTAAAATCGATGCCGGGACTTTTCATGCGGTAAGTTACAGATGGTTAAAAAAGAAAGATAAAAGGGTAGTATTAAAACAGCAGCGTGAACTCAAAACACTTTTTCGATCGGTGTTTGAAAAACGTACATTTTCCCATATAGATGCTGAAGCACAGGCATACGGCGGCAACTATCTGTATGATCTGTACTCATTTTATCAAAATACGGAACTCTCCCAAGATTTTGAGAGCTGGATAAAAAACAATTACCCTGAACATGAACTTTTTGCAATGATCTATGCAGATATCGTAGATGAGTTTGAACGTTTAAAAAAAGAGTACGGTTTTTTAAATTTCAACGATCTTCTTTTACATTTTCGTGAGATGTGTAAAAGTCATCATCTAGGTTACAAAGAGGTACTTGTAGATGAGTATCAAGATACAAATGCCCTGCAAGGGACACTCATTGATGCGATGAATCCTCCATCACTATTTTGTGTAGGTGATTATGATCAAAGTATCTATGCATTTAACGGTGCAGACATTACAATCATCGGTTCTTTTACTACAAAATATCCTGATGCGGTTGTGCATACTCTGAATAAAAACTACCGCTCTTCAGTACCTATTTTATCATTGGCAAATAAAGTAATTGAGCATAATGAAAGAATCTATCCTAAGAAGCTGGAAGTAACAAGAACGGATATCAATATAGCCCCTAAACTTTTAGCATACGATGAATTGTTTGATCAGTATCATGGTGTAGCAGATATGATCTCTAAAAGTGAAACTCCTCACGCCGATATTGCTGTAATTTTTAGAAATAACTCTTCAGCAGATGGTATCGAGGTGGCTTTAAGAGAGTTGGATATCTCTTGTAAGCGTAAAGGTGGGACTAGCTTTTTTGATGCTCGTGAAGTAAAAGCCGTCCTTGATCTGTATACTCTGCTTGTAAATGAATCGGATATGATGTCTTTCATCCATATTTTTGAATTTGCTCGCGGAATTGGAAGTGCGATGGCAAAAGAGATCTACATAGCACTGAAGACTTTAGGGCAGGGAAGCATGTTTTACGGACTCTACGCACCGGATGAGTCTATGAGCAATCCTTTTGAAAAGCGTAAGCTAAACCACCAATTAGGGCTCTTTGATGACTTTTTAGAGTTAGGTGCTGTCGGGAAATACGCAAAGCTTGGATTTGAAGCTAAATTTATGAAAAATCCTGTTCTTAAACACCCTAAACTTACCAAGGAATCGGCAACTTTTTTACATAATTTTTATGTACTGTTTCGTGATTTAAAAGGGATTAAACAGCCAAAAACGATTGTGAGAAAAATAGCAGATTCAGACTTTTTCAAATATATTGCCGATGTCCTTGCAACAAAAAGAGCGACACTTAAAGACGGAAATATAGATGAGAAACAAAAAACAGAAGCACTTGTAAGGATTGAGAGAAAAATGAAGCTTTTACAAGAGCTCTCACACCCTTACAATGAACATGATCGTTTTTTAAATGCGATGATTCTCGGCTCTTCAGATCTCTCTCAAGGCGAAGGTGTCAATCTTTTAAGCGTGCATGCATCAAAAGGATTGGAGTATAAAGAGGTTTACGTAGTTGATTTGATGGATGGACGTTTTCCAAACAGAAAGCTCATGCAGCGTGGAGGCTCTTTGGATGAAGAGAGACGGTTGTTCTACGTGGCTGTTACTCGTGCAAAAGATATTTTATATCTTAGTTATGCAAAATACGACAAGATTAAAAAACAAAATTTCCCACCTTCACAGTTTGTCTATGAGGCAGGATTGGTACCTAAAGATGAAGGATACCGAGAGATTATGAAAAAAAATGAGAAGGATCTCGAAGAGGATTAACCTTGTGGCAAAGTTCTTATTTTTCTAACCTCTAAAAAGTAGCTGTGCCCTAAATAGATTACGTAAAATACAGTTGCAAAAAATATCACAAACGGAATAAGTGATATAAGATATAACACCAATGTTTTTAAGCGTATAGTACTTCCATGAAAAACTTTTATTCTATAAAACTCCTGTTTTGTACATATACTAGAAGATACATCGTAGTTAAGCATTTTATGAAAGAAGTAATAGAGTGGAAAGTTAAATGCAATAATGTTGAGTACAGGAATAAAGTATAAAGGGATACATACGATAAAGAGTATAATCATTATTACAAACCATTTTAAAGCGTGTAAAATTCCTGCAAAAAAGTTGGAATATCCAATCATCTCTACATCTTGATAATGTCTCCTTTGTAGCTCTTTGAGAATAATATGAGTAAGTAGTCCAATCACTAAAAGAGCAACAAAAATAGAAAAGTACAGCATGAGAAGTGAACCGATAGTATAAACTAAAAATGATGCGATCCATGATGTGATGGCACTGCTCATTAAAAACTTGATAATAGCCGTGTTCTGAAGCGTAGTAGAAAAGCTGTCTGTATGAGGGATACCGTTTTGAATTGTAGTCTGGTTTGATTCTACATGCATTGTTGCATCCATATGATCAAGGCCGATTCCTGCTAGAATAAAAAACAGAATATATAATATAAGCATACTAAGAACAAAAGGGACAACAGAGTATTTAATCATTTTAGTTGTGAAGAGGTCTTTGATACTGAGTTTAAGTATTTGTGTTTCGTTATCCATGTTTGCTCCAAAGTTTTTGATTTAGTTTTAACTCTTCTACGATACCGATAGAGAGGTGGAGAGTTTTAATATACTCCATTGCTATTTTATACTCCAAAAGTGAACGAAATACCGAAGGTTCAAACAAATCTTTATTATATTCTATCGCCATATAGATATTTTGTCCTTTAAATGAAACATATACAGGATGACCTGAGTGTTTTTTGTAATGGAGAATTTTTTCCATTAACGAGTGGGTTAAAATATATCTTGCTTCTATCTGGTCACTTCCATATACAACAAACTCTTTTTCAAATTCAGGAGAATCCATTTTAATCAGTTCTCCGCGTCTAGTAAAGTTGTTCGACTGTAAAAAAGAACCGATCATATCTCCGAATGTATTTTGTGCGATATCTGGAAGTACTACGGTGTGACCTTGAAAGTTTTTATGAAAGTCACTGACGATAAACAAACCTTTAAAAATCGTAGAATAGGATCGTCTTCCTTTAGAATCTTTATACTCTTTTTCGGCATGGAGATCTGAAAACTTCAGATCAACACCGTCTATTTTCCCTTTTACAAGATCATTGCCCGAAAATCTATCAGGGCTTGGAAAAAGTTGGGAACGCTTAAAAAACTCTACATCTATATGCATATTTGGAATATATCGAAATGTGTTGTCTATCTCTAAAATCAAAGGTTTCATGATTTTTGTTTTAAACTCATCTCTATACGTAGAGATCATAAATTTGTAGATAAACCCACCAAGAGCAACATAGGCTACAATTGCAAAAACTATGAAATCGATATCCATGTATTGAAAAAAGCTAAAAAAAAGCAAAGCAAAGATAATTGTGTAGGTAATTCCAACTGTAACTACTCTGCTTTTAAGATGCTTGCGAGCTTCTTCGAGCTCTTGAAGTATTGGATAAAGTGTTTTATAGTAAAAATCTGTCAGTTCGCTGATAGTTTTCATATTTATGAATTAAACAACTCTTTTACATTGACGTTTTGTCTTTGTGTATCAGGAATCTCAAACACCTCTTTACGCACGTAATTCATTAACGATGCCATAAAGTTTGTAGGAATCATCTCGATTGCATTATTATAATCCGTTACTGCTTGATTGTATGCACGGCGGGCTGCAGAGATCTGCTCTTCAACTTCATTGAGCGTACGTTGCAGATGCATAACGTTTTCATTGGCTTTTAAATCCGGATAATTCTCTACTGCCACCATGATTGAGCCAAGTGCTGAGGTAATCTTCGCATCTAATTGGATTTTATCATGATCAGAAATATTTGGTTTGTTTGCTTCAGAACGGAGTTTTGTTACCTCTTCAAGCAGTGACTTTTCATGCTCCATATATTTACTGACAGAAGCAACAAGATTTGGTATAAGATCGTAACGCTTTTTTAGTTGTGTATCGATACTTGCAAAAATATTTTCAACTTGGTTTTTCTTTGAAACAAGAGAGTTGTACATAAGAACTAAAATAATTCCCGCAACAATAGCAATAATAAGAGGCGTTGACATATCTATCCTTTGAGTATTTTAGGTAATTATAGCCTATTTTTTATAATATTCTGTGCTGCAAAGTAAGCACTGCTCCATGCAAAGGCAAAATTGAATCCGCCGCGGCGACCCACTACATCTAAAACTTCACCTATAAAGTAAAATTTTGGATTCTTTTTGGAAGTAAAAGTTTTTGGATCGATTTCAGTCGTATCGACACCTCCACCGCTTACTTCCGCATGGCGAAAACCGTGTGTATCACTCACTTCAAATTTCCAGTTTACAATACCGTTTGCAATTTTTTTACTGAGTTTTGTATCTATTTGCGTTGTCTTTGGATCTAAGTCGAAGGATTCTAATAAACCGTTAACTATTTTTGTAGGGAGCAAGCCTAGTAAAATGTCAAAGAGTGTGAGTGTTCCATTGCTTTGGGCGACCTTGAGTATATGGTTTGCAAGTTTTTGAGCAGGAAAGTTTGGAAGTAAATTAACCCCTATATCAACTGCTTGATAGTCCCGAAGTGCTTCACTCGCCATTTGAGAGATATCTAAGACGGCAAAACCTGAAACTCCGTAGTTTGTAAAGAGAATATCACCGGCAATCGTGTTCTCTTTAACACCGTTTATATAGAGTGTGACTTCTCCATCAACTTTAGCTCCTTGCATCTTTTTTACGATCGGAGCATTAAGTTCGAGTTGTACTAAAGATGGATAAGTTGTAATAATGTTGTGTCCCAGCTCTTGTGCAAACTTGTAGCCGTCATCACAGCCTCCGAGATGTGAAGCCGCTTCGCTACCTGTAGCTATTACAATCGCATCATATTTTTTACCGAGTTTTATAATAGAATTAATTTTATTCTCTGTGATGATATTAACACCCAGGTTTTGAGCAGTTTGGATAAAAGTGTTTGCGACCGATTTTGCTTCATTGCTCAGGGGATATGCACGACCGTCTTCTAAGGTATTGAGTAAAAGTCCAAGGGAATTGACATATTTTTCAAACTCTGTAAAACCGAAATTTTTGATCGCATATTCGACAAAGTCAGGGTTTTGAGAAAAAAAGTCTGTAGTTGAGAGTGAGCTGTTTGAGATATTACAACGCCCGTTTCCAGAAACTAAGATCTTCTTTGCAGGTTTTATATTTTGTTCATAAAGATCAACTGCAATGGAGTTTTTTGCACACTCTATGGCACAAAAAAGTCCCGATGCACCTGCTCCGATAATTGCAATCTTTTTCATCTAAAGTGTGACTACTTTTGCTCCAAAACCACCCATATGTGCCGGAGCATCCTCAAATTTTTTCACTTTAGGATGTACTTTTAAAAACTCTTTTACAGCGTGAGAAAGTTTTCCTGTACCAATACCGTGATATACAAGCACTTCATCCCAGCCATTGATAAGAGCATCGTTTATAAACTTGTCTAGAACTTCACACGCTTCATCTGCACGCATTCCGTGAAGATCGCATTTAAGACCTGCTTTTTTCTCAACACTCAGACGAACATCGGTCTTAGGTTTTGCTTTAACGATTTTTGTCGGAGTAAGATGTTTTGTTTTTACCCTTACTTTCATACCGTTTACATCAATTGTAGCATCTGATTTGCCTTTCATTGATACGATTACACCGCTTTGGGAGTGGTATTTTACCTCGTCACCCACTTTAAAGTCGTAATCACGTTTAATCTCTGCTTTTTCTTCTTTAGGCAATTTTTTGTTGGCTTTATTCATAGCACGGTGGATATCTTTTATATCCCCGCCGCGTGCCGCTCGTTTGGCTTCATTAATTGCCTCTTTGTATGAATCTTTGAGTTTTGTTTTCTCAAGTTCAAGCTCTTTAAAAAGAGCCTCTCTTTGATCTTTGAGTGCTTTCTCTTTTTTTTCTAGTTCTTCAAGTTTCTCATCAACTTTTTTATGTTTTTGTTTGAGTTCACGCTCAAGCTCAGAACCGCGCTCAATCAGTAAAGAGAGCTTCTCAGAGTTATCCCCGTACACTTTTTTTGCTTCATCAACCAGGCGATGAGCTATGCCGTAGCGGCTTGCCGTTTCAAAGGCATAACTCTTACCGATAATCCCCTGCATAAACTCATAAGTAGGGCGGCGCTGATCCTCATCGTAAATAGCAGCGAGTAGTTCCACATCATCACGATCGGCCATTAAAGCTGCTAGACGTTTGTGATGGGTTGTAATAACTACTTTTTGTCCACGGTTAATAAGATCATCTAAAATAACTTTAAATAGAGCAGCAGCTTCGTCACTGTCCGTTCCAAGTTCTATCTCATCCACACCTAAAAGTGCCTGTTTCTTTAGAAAAATTTGTGAGAACTGCTGCATACGTCCGGCAAATGTAGAGATGTCATTTTTCACGTTTTGAGGATCGTCTATAATTGACTCTATATCTTTAAAGTTTCCGATGTCACTTTTGTGTTCATTCACTTTCATTGGAATGATATATTTTGCCATAAATGCAGATGCCAAGATAGATTTTAACAGCATTGTTTTACCACCGGCATTTACACCCGTGATCATTAAAATGTTTTTTTCAAAATTGACATTAATAGGCTTTGCCTGATGCAAGGCAGGGTGGATAAAATCTTTTAAAATAATGTTTTTATGATTTTTACTTTTAATAATTGCCAGGTCTTTGCTTCTAGCAAAGAGTACACGAGCCTGATAGTTGTCAAATTTGCTAAACTCTTTGTCTACAAAATTGATAAACGGCAGAAGTTCCTCAAGTGTTTTAGAGAACTCTTTTGCATAATTATAGAAAATTGCTTGACGCTCTTGTTCAATGTATCTAATCTTCTCTTTTGACTTTAAAATGCTATCTGGTGCTACATAGAAAAAACCACCCGTACTACGTCCTACAACTGCACCTTTGAGGACATGATTGAAACCCCCACGAACGAGTAAACACTCTTCGTTGTTTATAAAGTGAATTTGTGTATCTACAAGATAACCGGCTAGTTTTGAGCTGCCCATCAGATGTTTGAGTGAAGAGCTAATCTCATTTTTATGCTCTTTAATTCTCTGGCTTAGTCCAAAAAGTGTCTCATCAAGATTCTCTTCAAAGTGACCTTGCGTGTCAAAATACTTTTCAACTTCCAAAAATTTCTCGGGCACTTCTATTTTACTCACCCATTCACCGATGAGGCATTCAAGATTTTTGTTTTTAAAGTAGCGGAAATAACGGACAACTTTGACAATTTCGAAGATCTGTTCAAAAGTGAGTACACCGTGTTTATTCAGATGGTTCTTAAGAGCAAAAAAGTCATTTACTTTCGGTGGGGCATTAAATTCAATCTTATCGAGTGCTTTGATGTAACGGTAATGGAGCTCTTGATCGCCTTCGATGTAAAGATTATCTTCACGGGCAAAAAAGCTTTGGAATTGTTCTATATGAGCTTGAAGATCAAGCTGCGAAATAAGTTTGTCTATTTGCACTCTGCAGCTCTGATGATCTCCGAATAGTGAGGAGTATTTTTCTTACCAATAAAAGTATTGGTACCGCTAAGATCAAATGTTGAAGCATTTACGTCAATACCTTTGCATTTGAGAGTTTTACCTTGTTTGTATTGTTTTACAATGCCAAGTACTTTTTCTTGCTCATTTGCTGCATAGTTATTGTACATCACGGCACCTAAAATGAAAATACCGAAGATTGCAGCTACAATCATCTTTTGCGATTTTGTTAGTTCAGTAAAATAGTGCAGGGCTAAAAAAAGTAACCCTACAACGACAAGACCGAGTATATATGCCACTTTATGCAATCCCTCTTATTTGATATGTGATGTCACCGGCACCGAAACCGATAATAAGACCGTTATCAAGTGTTCTTAACTCTTGTTGATCTTTTAAAAGAGTAATTTGGTTATTTGCTCTTTGAATTTTATCTGCCAATGTTAAATTATACTGCTTGAACTTTTCGGCAAAGTCAATATCACGCGGAGTTTCACCCGCTGCCCATACCGGAAGAATGATAAGCTCCTGAGCACCTTCAAAACATTTAATGAATTCCTCTAAGTTGTCAATTGTTCGAGAATATTTGTGTGGTTGCCAGATTGCAGTGATCTTGTTAAAGCCTTTAAGTTGAGCGTACTCTTTAACCGATTGGAATGTAGCTTTGATCTCTGTCGGGTGATGACCGTAATCGTCAATAATAACGCTATTGTTTTCTTTCCCAACGATGTCAAAACGTTTTTTAATCCCCTTGAAATTAAGAAGATTTTTTCTGATCTCTTCAATATCCATAGATTCATGTGCAGCTAAAATTGCTAACGAAGCATCGATTGCAATGTGTTTTCCAAAGCCCCAAACATCAAAGTTTCCGAGATCTTTTAGAGTAAAGCTTGTATGTGGTTCATCATTTATAAGTACGAATTCGATATTCGTAATATCTGTAGTCGGGTAGAGCCATGTCGCATCACTAAATTCATCTTTAAGTGTGCTCAAGAAAGGGTCTTCACCGTTTAAAACTTTATGTGGAGCTAATTGGATAAAACGTTTATATGAATCGTAAAATCTGTCGTAGTTATAGTCATAATACTCCATATGCTCAGGTTCTGCATTGATCACGATAGAACAATATGGGTTTGAATTGATAAAACTGCCGTCACTTTCATCCGCTTCAAAAATCATAAGATCATTTGTTGCATCGTAACGAACGTTCGAACCGAATGCTTTTGATTCCGCACCTATGATAGCAGAACCTTCCATAATTGAAGTGAGTATTGCCGTAGTCGTACTTTTTCCGTGCGCACCCGCAACAGAATAGACTTTTTTGTCATTTAAAATTTTAAGAAGTGCTTCACGGCGAGCTAATACTTCGATCCCTTTTTCCTTGGCTGCAATAACTTCAGGATTGTCAGGACGAATAATAGCAGAGTGGATAACTAAATCTTGATCGTCAATTGCATCTGCAGAATGGGGTACACTTACTTTGATTCCCATTTCACGAAGTTTTTTAGTGATTACAGTATCTTTGATATCTGAACCGCTAATCTCATGCCCTTTATAGTGCATATATTGTGCTAGACCGGAGATTCCGATACCGCCTATACCTATAAAATGTATCTTCATTTAGTTATCTCTCCCGACTTTTAGGCATTATCCAGCAACTTTTGTGCCTCTTTTTGAAACTCGCTGATATAAAAAGTTCCATACTGCTGAGTTAATTCAATATCGGCAATTTTATCTAAAAAGTTATCGATGTCAATATTCTCATCTGCTGCAATTTGATGCATCTTCATCGCTTTTGAAAATTTAGCATCGTTACTCAGACCGCTTAGTACTTCAAAAAGTGCTGAAGCATCCTTATTCTGTCCTGCATGGTAATGTTCAATAGCATATTCATATAAAGCACGAAGTGTAGCGAAATCTTGTACTTCACTTATATCCATTTGTCTATGAGCTTCCAGAGTTTCTGTTAATTTTTCAAGAGCCAAGTCTAAGATATTTGCATAAAAACCTTCAATCTCTTCATCACTTAAGTGTTCATGTGCATTTTGCTCTAGAACATAAAGTGAAGCGATATCACCCTCTTGTTGTGCTTTTAAAATTTTTTCTTTTAATTCGTTACTCACTCATACATTCCTTAATTCTGCCCAGTGCATCTCTCGTTTTTGCTTCATCTTCAACCAAGGCAATTCTTACATAGCCGATACCCGGATTTTCACCTTTAAAGTCATCACGTGCCAAATATTCACCAGGTAATACTTTTACGTTGTACTTTTCGTAGAGTTTTTTAGTAAACTCCAGTGCATCACCAACTTTTAGCCAAATATAAAATGTAGCTTCTGGGATCTCAGTTCCGAGTATCTCTTTTGCAATTTTAAAATTGTTTTTATAGATCTCTCTCGAAGCTGCAACATGGGCTTCATCATTCCAGGCATCTGCTGCGGCAGCTTGCAGAGGAAGAGGAGATGCACAACCAATGTATGTACGGTACTTCATATATTCTTTTAAGATCTCTTGATCCCCCGCAATAAATCCGCTTCTTAGACCCGGTGCAGATGAGCGTTTTGAAATGGAATTGATTACCAGTATATTTTTAAATGATTCATTACCCGCTAAGATAGAAGCTTCTAGTAATGAAGGAATTTTTTGATCCGTATAGATTTCACTGTAACATTCATCGTTCATAAGAACAAAGTTATGCTTTAGTGCAAGTTTTACCCATTCTGCCATCTCCTCAGCAGTTAACATAGAACTTGTAGGATTATTCGGAAAATTTAAAATCACAAGATCACAGCTGCTGAGTTGCTCTTCATCGATTTCAGGTTTGAAGTTATTTGCTTCAGTTAAATTCAGATGAATAACTTTTGACTTCGTAGCAATTGCAGCCCCTTCATAAATTTGATAAAAAGGGTTAGTATATGCCATTACACTCTCTGGTTTATCAAACAGTAAAAATTGAGGAAAGTTAAATAGTACTTCCCTTGTTCCAAAAGTAGGGATGATTTCACTATCTTGAACTTCTACATTAAAGCGTGTTTTTATAAAACCGCGAATAGCATCTCTTAAAATATCTTCACCGCTTGTTTTAGGGTATTTTTTTAAAAGATATGCGTTATTAGCCAAACTTTCTTGAATAAATTTAGGTGTATCAAACTGTGGTTCACCTATTGTCAGTACAGAAGGTTCATAAGCAGCATTGGGTATAATGTTTTGTAGTAAATCGTTAAGTTTTTCAAATGGATATGGTTCAAAATTCATGTTGGAATTATATCTAAATATTATTTACATAGTGTTAAGGATTTGTATGAAAATATTGCTATCGGTAATGATCGTTTGTCTATTGTTTTTCAGTATGGCGATTGAGATAGATGCACAAGCTCTGGAGTTGCAAAACGAAGCGTTTCAACGTGCCATGATCGCTTTTGGCATAGCAAAGAGTTTAAATGCAGTTATATCGTTGATACAGGGTACTGAGCTCTCATTAACACCTGCTGGGCTTGGAATAACACTCAGTGTAGGTGAAATATTAGATCCTCTAAATGATATGGTAGAGAGATTTTCTTGGGTAATGCTGCTTGCAACTATATCTTTGGGGATTCAAAAGTTTTTATTAATATTAAGTGGAAAAACTCTCTTACAAGTACTGCTCTCTTTAAGTGGCATTATTGCACTTGCAATGATTTGGTATAGGAAACTTCATCATAATTTGTTTTTTTCATACAGTTTAAAGGTGTTCGCATTACTAGTATTACTCCGTTTCGGTGCTATAGCTTTTGTAGGGATTTCCCAAATCACATATACGGCTATTTTACAAAATGAGTATGAACAATCTTTGCAGGTAGTTGAAGAAACAAAAACAAATCTTGAAGAATTTCAACAAGCACGTAATATAGATGTGCAACAGCAACAAGGCAGTTTTTTTTCTGAGCTTAAAAAACGTTACGACAAATCTATTGAAAGTCTTAATATCTCTCAACAGATAGCATCATTGGCAAAAAGTACGAATCAGGCTTTTAACAACATTGTGGTTTTGATTACTATATTTGTTCTTCAGTCTATTATTTTGCCTTTAGTGTATATATGGCTCGTAGTTCATGGAATAAAATATGTTTTTAGAAGTGAGTTAAAGTTTGATACATTTAAAAATATGTATAATGAACGTTATTAAATATAAAAAAGGATAAGAGATGAAGATTGTTTTATCAGCAGTTTTGGCAATGTTTTTAGTAGCTTGCGGCAATAATACAGAAGAGAAGAAAGCTGTAGAGAATGTAGAAAGCGAAACAGTTAAAGTTGAAGAAACAAAAGCTCCTGAAACTGTAGAAAAAGTAGAAGTTGAAGAGACTAAAATAGTTGAAACACCAGTAGTAGAAGAAAAAGCAGCTGTTGAAGAAGTAAAAAAAGTAGTTGAAGAGGTAAAAACTGTTACAGTAGAAAAGCCGGCACCAGTAAAAGCACCTGAACCTGTCAAAGTTGTAGAAAAAACTATTGACGGTGGAGCACTTTTTGTAAAATGTGTAGCATGTCACGGTCAAAATGCTGAAAAGTCTGCTCTTGGAAAGTCTCAAATTATCAAAGGCTGGAGTGTAGACAAAGTACTTACTGCTTTACATGGTTATAAAGACGGTACATACGGTGGTGCAATGAAAGGGATTATGAAGTCTCAAGTGTCTGCTTATAGTGAAGATGAACTCAAAGCTTTAGCACAACATATATCAAAACTGTAAAATAGTTTTGATATTTGATAAAAATTTCAATTTAGCTTGATACAATTTCCAAAAAATTATGCGAGTATTTAATGAAATTAGTAATTAACGGTACTGAAAAAGAATTCCCGGCTGAAATTACTCTATTAGAGGTACTAAAAGAACTCTCTTTAGAAGATAAAGTTATGGCAGCTGCCGTCAATATGGAAATAGTAAAACAAGATGCATGGGACAAATGCAGATTAAATGACGGTGATAAATTAGAATTGCTTGATTTTGTCGGTGGGGGTTGAGTTTTTTAAATCAACAACGGCTATTGCATACTCTCCGTCATGCGTAATTGAAAGTGAAGCCTCAATAATTTGAAACTTCTCTGCAAGTTTTTTTGAAAAAGCGAGCTTTGGAGCTCCTTTTTCACTTTTATAAATCTTGATATCAAAAAAAGAACAATCCGCTCCTATCCCAACACCCAAAGCTTTTGAAACAGCTTCTTTTGTAGCCCAAAAACCTGCCGCAGTTGTGTAGTTTTTGACAAGTTCAATCTCTTCTTGGTGTAAAAATTTCTCTAATGCTTTATTACCAAATTTTTCGATCATACTTTGCATACGATCTGTTTTAATTATATCTATACCAATCATTACTATTCTTCTCTTTTGTATTTAAGTATTTTATCGTGATCTTTTAAAAAAGGGCAATAGCATAGGTGTCTTTTTCTGATAACTTTGATACTCTTTTTTAAAAGTATTAACAAGATCACGCTCTTCAAAAGCTAGACCAATAAGTACATAAATAATCATTCCCACGCTCAATAACAAGTGCCCATAACTCATCTGGGGCGTAGCACTAAGCCCTACAAGGGTACCAAGTTGAACTGGGTGTCTTACATATTTATAAAAATACCTGATCTGAAAACTTGGTTTTGGCTCTGGTATATTTTTTAAGACTCTGTAGCCTTGGTGCAAACCGAAAAGTTCAAAATGGTCAATCATAAAAGTGGATATAAAGGCAAAAATCCATCCAACGACATATAAGATAGTCAATATCCAAAAGAGTATACCGTTGTCAAAATTCCATACACTTCCCTCTATTGGTTGCCAAAATAGTTCCAGTAAAGCTAAACTTAGTGCAGAAGCTATACAGTAAGTGGCACTTCTAAAAGCTGATGAATACGTAGAAAAGAATTTTTCTTTAAATGATCTTCTCGCCATTACGGAATGTTGTAGGGCAAAGAGTAGAAGAAGTGCTATGTCTATAACAAAAGGATTGATTTGAAGTGAAATAATTGGTGTATCAATATGATGAGGGAAATAACTCCACGGATAAACCCATAAAATTAAAAATGATAAGGTAATAAGAGAAAGTAAGTATCCCAGTAATGCGTAAGAAAATAAGAGAAGCTTTTGCATCAATATCCTTATACTGATTTTTTGAGTGGATATTATTGTGAATTAAAGTACGTGTCCTCAGAAAAGGACATGTACTTTGAAGAAATTATTGAATTACAAATTCAGTAAAGTAAATCCCTTTGATTCTACCGTCTGTAATCATAGAGTTTAAAGTATCCATAATTTGCATAGACAGCTTGTTTTTCCCTTTTTTAGAAGAGACCTCTTCAAGTGTTTTTGAAGATAAAATTCTAATAATTCTATCTCTTAATACAGCTGATTTTGCATCTAGTTCCAAACTTAATTCTTCACCTTCAAGTTCTAAAGAAATAGTCGTTTTAAGAAATCTTCTTCCAGAGTCACTTTTCAGATTAACTGTAAAAGTATCAAGAGGATATAAAATACCTATTTCATTTAATGCTCTTGTATCGTCCTCTAAATTATAACCGGAACTTTTCTTAGTTACTTTTTTAGTTTTTTCTTGTTGCATAGGAGTTGATGATACAGTAGGTTCATCATCACCTATAAATAAAAATGCTACAGCACCTAAAATAATAATAAGAACTAAAACTATGATGATGATAATCATCAATAAGTTGGATTTCTTTCCTTGTGAACCAGATTCTTCCTCTTTTACTTCTTCTTCAGCCATCTTTCGTCCTTGAATTAATCTTGTTGTCGTTAGTATATCGAATTTTCTAAAAAAAAATAAAATTTTAATGTGATGTGAGTTCGTTTAAAGGCAAGAACTCATATGTATCCGCATTAAAATATTCAATAATACCTGTTTCAATATCGTAACACCAACCGTGAATATGTAAATCACCGTCTTCAAATCTTTTCTTAACATTTGGATATGTCAAGATGTTTTCAATCTGTTTGATAACTGAGAGTTTCTCAGTCAGACGAAGCAGATCTTCAAGAGGTTTATCGGCACCTAAACTCAAAATTGCAGATGTTTTTGCACTTTCACCAAGTTCAAGCCATTTTCTAGTATGGATTAAAGAATCATCACTAATTGGTTCATAAAGACATCTACAAGCTCCACAATGTGTATGTCCACAGATAATTATCTCTTGTACTTGTAAAACACTTACGGCATATTCAATTCCCGATGCCGTAGCATGAAAATCATCATCAGGTTTATATGGAGGTACAAAGTTACCTACATTTCTAATTACGAAGAGATCACCTGGGTTTGTTTGTAACATTAAATCAGGAATTACTCTTGAATCAGAACAACCTATAAAAAGAGCTTTTGGTTTTTGCCCTTTAACCAGTTCTAATAAAGATTCTTTGTTTTTTTTAAAATATGTTCTAAAAAGCTTATTTCCTTCAGCATATTGTTTTAAATTCATAAGGTTGTCTCCTTACTTAGTGAGCATTACACTTCTTAATATTTAAAGAACAAAGAATGTCTTCAAATATAGCACCTGATTCACGGCAGATGTCGTCATGGTATTCTATAACCATTACCTCTTTTCCATTCGCAACTTTTGTCGTGTACATCTCAGGTTTGAAATCATGTTTAGTAGTAAACTGATTTACACATTCCGTAACTTTTTGTCTCTCTTCTTCAGACTCATAGGCCAAAGTTAATCTTGTAAATCTTTCTTCACTTCTTACTTCTGCATCAATCATATTTATCTACCTTAAAAAATTAGTTTAAAATTATGAGCTATATTATGCAGAATCTTTACTTTCTTATTGTTTAAATCAATACCATTGGAGTAATTTAGTTACTTCATCAACAATGTACGTTTTAATAGGTGTTTTTTCAAGCGGTTTTTTTGAAACAAGTGCTTTGGTGATATTTTGCATTTTAGCTTCTTTTAGTCTGCTGTCTAATGCATATACCTCACGGACGTCACCTACAAGAGAAACTTCTCCTATGAATATAGTTTCTTTTGATATTGCACGATCTCTAAAACTGCTGATAATGGCAGCTAGTACTGCCAAATCTGCTGCTGTCTCAGTAATCTTGATACCGCCGGTAATGTTGATAAATACATCATACCCTGAGAGTGGAATTTCTAGTTTTCTCTCCAAAAGTGCCAAAAGCATATTTAAGCGGTTATTGTCAAAACCGGTAGCTTGTCGTTTGGAGTTTGGCGTATGGGACTCAGATACAAGGGCCTGTACCTCTAAAATAATAGGGCGGCTTCCCTCCATAATAACGGTAAGTGCAGAGCCTGCTTGGTTTGAATTGCGGTTAAAAAAGCGAGAAGCGATATCTGTAGCACTAAAGAGCCCTTCGTTTTTCATTTCAAAAACACCGATCTCGCTTGTAGCACCGAAACGGTTTTTAAAGCCTCTTAAAATTCTGAGTTCCTGAGAAGAATCACCCTCAAAATAAAGAACAGTATCAACCATATGTTCCAGTACTCTTGGCCCTGCAATGGAACCCTCTTTTGTAATATGTCCGATTATAAAAGTAGCTAAGTCTTGCTCTTTCGCAATACGCATTAATTCAAAAGTGATTTGTCTTACTTGTGTCACACTTCCGGGAGCTGAGACAATATTTTCCGAATAGATGGTTTGGATAGAATCTATAATTAAAAAGTCGTATTTTCTTTCTTGCAGTTCAACAAGGATCTGTTCCAGTCTGATTTCACTGAGCAGATAAAGACTGTCATGGTTTGAATTTAGTCTATTGGCACGTATTTTGATCTGCGAGGCAGATTCTTCGCCTGAGACATAAAGAACATTTTTACCAGTTGAAGCGATATTTGAAGCAACTTTTAAAAGTAAGGTAGATTTTCCGACACCGGGACTTCCCCCGATAAGTGTTAAACTCCCTGGTACTATTCCGCCCCCTAAAACATTATCCAGTTCCATATCAAGTGAACTAAAACGTGTGATTTCATCTTCAACAACATCATTAATGCTGATAGCTTTAGCACTTTTAGCACCTGTAGATTTAGTCTGTTTTACAAACTCTTGTTGTTGTTGATTCAGTTCAACAAGAGAGTCCCAAGCTCCACAGTTGGTACATTTTCCCATCCACTTTGGTGTTGTCATACCGCAATGTTGACATTCAAATAATGTTTTTGCTTTTGCCATGATAGATCGAGCCTTGAATTAAAATTGTTGTTATTTTATAAAAAAAAGATCAAAGAGGAGAGAAATATGACAATTTGTCATATGAAAGAGGTTAAAGCTTTACGCTTCTTCCTCTTCAACAAAAATTGCATCAAGCAGACCGTCAACAAATTCATATTTGTCAAACGGTGTGAGATCATCCGGTTGTTCACCTGTCCCTACATATAAAATAGGAAGTTCAAGAGCGTATGCAATTGAGAAAATACTTCCTCCTTTTGCAGTCCCGTCAAGCTTTGTAATAATAATACCGTCTACACCGATCATCTCATTAAATGCTTTGGCCTGAGAAATAGCCGAGTTGCCTTGTGTACCATCAATAATTAAAACAGTTCTGTGAGGAGCACCGCTATGTGCTTTGTCACAAATTCTATTGATTTTTTTCAACTCATTTGCAAGATTTGTTTGAGTATGGAGTCTTCCAGCAGTATCGATAATTACATTATCAAAACCTTTAGACTTCGCGGAATCAATTGTATCGTATGCAACGGCAGAAGGATCGTGCCCCTGTTGTGAAGAGATAATAGGAATATCAAGTCTTTTTGCCCAGAGTGTAAGTTGCTCAATCGCAGCTGCACGGAAAGTGTCTCCCGCACCAAGTATAACTTTTTTCCCATCATTTTTATAACGCTGAGCTAGTTTTGAGATTGTTGTCGTTTTTCCTGCACCATTCACACCTACAATCAGTTCTACAAACGGAGGTGTAAATTCAGGCTCTTTATAAGTTGTATAAGCAAGGGTTGCTAAAAGTTTTGAACGTAAGATCTCACGAGTAACTTTCTCTTGGTAGATTTCATTTATAATGATCTCTACAAGTTCGTATTCAACATCAGCCTCAAGTAGAATATCTTCAATCTCATCTTTGGTAAAGGTGATTTTCTTTTTTGGTGCAACAGACTTGATAGCCTCTGCAGTTTTGTTAAGAGATTTTTTTATAAAACCGAACATCTATTTTCCTAAAGCTCTTTGAATATCGCTTTCAATGAATTCCTCTTCAGTAGCACCTTGATAATAGTTCACTAACTTGCCGTTTTTATACATAGCCATAAGTGGAATTCCGAAATTTCTGCCTATATTTAAAGTAGTTGCAACAGCATTGATAATACGACGGTTTTCGCTTGAGCCAGCAAGAGGATATTGTGCATTATACTCAGTTCTAAACTTTTGAAGTTTTGTAGAGTTGATATCATCTTCAACAGAGATACCTATTACAGTTAAATTGTCTTTATATTTTTCTTGAAGTTTAGTAAGATGAGAAGCTTCAGCTTGACATGGTGGACACCAAGTTGCAAAGATATCTAAAATAACTATTTTCTCTTTTTGATCTTTTAATGCAAAGCCATTGTCCAGTTTTGTTACTACATATTCTTTCCCAGATATCTCTTTTAAAACAAATTCGTTTGTAGATAATAGTGCGTTTGCATCATTGTCGTTCTTTGAACAAGCAGTAAAAAATAGACCGATTGCTACAGATAGTGATAAAATAGATTTTTTTAACATTAATTTTGCCTCATTTTTAGTAAAATAAGCGAAATTATATCGATAAAGATTTTATATGACTCTTACAAAAGAAATATTTAGAAAAAATTCGTTGCAAAAAATAAAAAATGCTTATTCACACAATAAGTTATATCGTGATGCACTCGTTGAAAAAAGGCTTTCAAGGTTATTGAAACACTACAAGCACAAAACTGTATTGGTGTACAATCCGTTACCATTTGAAGCAAATATTACAAAAAGTATCAAAAAAATGAGACGAAAGTTGGATGTTTATGTGCCATTTATGGAAGGCGAAAGTTTTAAAATGGTACCATTGAGATTGCCGCTTAAGAAGAAAAAATTTGGAATTTTTGAAGCTGGCAATACATTAAGAAATATAAAAAAAATAGATATTGCTATAGTGCCTAGTGTAGGCGTAGATGGAAAATTAAGAAGGGTAGGCTTTGGAAAAGGGATGTATGATCGTTTCTTCGCAAAGTTAAGAAAAAAACCATTTACTATTTTTGTACAACCGGAGTTATGTTACACAAAATATCATATATGTGATGATTATGATGTTATGGCAGATGTGTTAATTACACCGAAAATTGAAATACATAGAAAAGGCCTATAGTAATTAAAAAGGGCAATACAGATGATGAATGAGATAATTCTCGGTGGTGGAACAGCCATCGTGAGTGGAGTTATCGGATTTTTCATCTCTAAAAAACTTACTAGTGCAAATTTTGAAATATATACTCAGCAGGCGCAGGCAAAAGCAAATGCTATTGAAAACGAAGCGCAAACTCTATTGGAACGTGCAAGATTAAAAGCGCGTGAAATAGAGCTTGAAGCAAAAAAAGAGTTTGATAGTGCCAAGGACAGGGCACGTGCAGATTTTGCTCAACGAGAAGAGCAACTACGTCAAATGGAAAGTGGTTTTAAACACTATAAAAAACTTGAAGAACAAAAACTTCAAAACGAAACAAGAACTATTAAAGCACAAAAAGTAAATTTAGAGAGAAATGAAAAATCTTTAGTTTCACTAAAAAAGAAATATGAACAAAAGATTGATGAAGCAGTGCATTCAATTGAACATTCGGCTGGAATGACGCAAGATGAAGCACAAAAAATATTATTTGAAAAACTAGAAGAGAAAGCTAGAGGCGAGATATCTCATATTGTACGAAAGTATGAAAATGAAGCCAGAGAAAAAGCAAAAAAAAGAGCAAATTATATACTTGCCCAGGCAACAAGTCGTTTTGCAGGTGAATTTGCTTCTGAAAGATTGACAAATATAGTACACCTTGAAAGTGATGAGCTAAAAGGGCGTATTATTGGAAAAGAAGGGCGTAATATTAAAGCGCTTGAGACACTTTTAGGTGTCGACATTATTATAGATGATACGCCAAATGCAATCTTGGTTAGTAGTTTTAACCTTTATAGACGTGCAATTGCAACTAAAACGCTACAACTTTTGATCGAAGATGGAAGAATACAACCTGCCCGTATTGAAGAGATCTTTGAAAAAGTTTCAAGTGAATTTGAAGAGCAGATTCTTAATGAAGGTGAAGAGATTGTAGCTGATTTAGATGTAGGTGTAATGCATCCAGATCTTATGAAGCTTCTTGGACGACTACGTTATAGAGCATCATATGGGCAAAATGCACTTGCACATACTTTGGAAGTTGCAAATCTAGCAGGTGTAATGGCTGCTGAGATGGGTGGCGATCCAAAGCTTGCTAAACGTGCAGGGTTACTTCACGATATAGGAAAAGCTTTAACGCATGAACATGATGGAAACCATGTTGATTTAGGTGCTGAAGTTTGTCGCAGATACAATGAAGATGAAGTAGTGATTAATGCAATTTATGCACACCATGATCAAGAAGAGATTAAGTCTATCGAGTGTGGTGCAGTTTGTGCTGCAGATGCACTTTCAGCAGCTCGTCCTGGTGCTAGAAGAGAAGTACTAGAAAGCTTCTTAAAACGTGTAACGGAAATAGAAGATATCGCTTCTGCTCATACAGGTGTAAAACAAGCATATGCTATTAATGCAGGACGTGAAGTAAGAGTAATAGTCAATGCAACTCTTATTAATGATGATGAATCTATTTTAGTTGCTCGTGAGATAGCGGCTGAGATTGAAGAAAGAGTTCAATATCCTGGTGAAATCAAAGTCAATGTAATACGTGAAAGTAGGGCGGTAGAGTATGCAAAATAGGCATACTCTTCGTACTATTTTTTTACTGTAGTAACAACTGCACCTCTTAAATCTCCCATTTTATAATGCATTGCTTTATCTTCCGGGTATCTATTTAAAATTTCAGATTTTAGTTTTTTATCTTGTACATCACCGTGACATTTTAAACATACAGGTTTTGTAATTACAAGAGGTTTGTAAAATTTATACGTATTGTTGTCTATTTTTTCTACAACTTTTTTAGGTAAAGGTTTATTTTCTTTTTGCAATTCAATAAGATGTTGTAAAACTTTTGCTTCATCTTCAGTTGGAGCATTTACTGGATTTCTCGTCTGTAAAGAGATTCTTCTAATACTTACTCCCTTAGGAAGTTTTGTATTTACATTTTCAGTTAAATTGTAAGCCTCTTGAGAACAAAAATCCAGTGCTTCCATCGGACCACCGTGCTTCATATGCATTTGCATATTTTTACCAAGAGTATCCATTAAAAGTTTTGTACTTGTTTGCCCGTTATGAACAACATCTTGTATAGTGGCCATTTCATTTGCTAATAGACTTATACTGCCAAAAGCTATTAGTGTTACAGAATGAAATAATTTCATCTTTTTCTCCGTTTTTTTCAAAATTAGATGAAAAATTGTACCAAACTTATAATAATTTAATCCTAGATTTAGTAAGATCGCACCAATATTTTAATTATGGAGTGTTTAGATGCCTGAATTATTTACATTCATAGGTTCTCTGTTCGGTGTTTCTCACCATGCTGATCCAGAGAGTTATAAACTAGTTGTTTATACAGCACATATGCTGCTTTCTGCTGTTATTACAATTGTTTTAGCAAAAGTAGCGATGTCAAATCTTCAACTTGTACCAAAAGGTACACAAAACGTTATGGAAGCGTACCTTGACGGTGTTTTAAAAATGGGAAGTGATGTTATGGGGAAAAGACATGCTATTAAGTATGTACCTCTTGTAGCAACTATTGGTTTATTTGTTGGTATTGCAAACTTAATCGGTGTTATTCCAGGGTTTGAAGCTCCTACAGCATTTTTAGAGATGCCTTTAACTTTAGCACTTGTAGTATTTGTATATTATAACTTTGAAGGTATTCGTGCTCACGGTGTTCTTAAATACTTCAAACACTTTTTAGGTCCTGTTTGGTGGTTATACTGGTTAATGTTCCCAATTGAAATCGTATCTCACTTTTCACGTTTAGTTTCTCTTTCTTTCCGTCTCTTCGGTAACGTAAAAGGGGATGATATGTTCTTAATGGTACTTTTAATGTTAGCACCATGGGCATTACCTATGATTCCATATGCACTTTTAACATTCATGGCATTCTTACAAGCATTCATTTTCATGATGCTTACATATGTTTACCTTGGTGGTGCAGTAGCTACTGAGGAACACTAAACCTCTTTCTCCATAATGCAAAAAGACACTTTCGAAAGAGTTATCAGCTTTTTGTTAGGAGCATCTTGGGGAATTATCCTCTTCGGTGCTCTTGCTATGTTTTTCATATTTTTCTCTTTTGGTTTTTCATTAGCTTTATTGGTAACACTGTTATATGTAATAGTTACATTGTTCTTGGTTTTATTGCTAGATGCTTTCCTTGTTAACAAACAAAGACTTAAAGAACTAAAAAAACAAACTGAATTACTAGAAAAAATTCTCCAAAAATAATCATTTTTATATTGATTAAAAATTAATCAGTTTCTTGTACCTTTTTAATTTCTAATCATGATATAATTTTTCCATCCTAAGATTCAAGGATACAAAAAATTAGTAATGTTAAGTTTAGCTTTCTTGGATGTTCAAAGATGTAAGTTCTAATTCTTAACACCCCAAAATTACTAGTTTCCATATTTTTCAAAATACCTCCCCCTCCTAAGACTAATGGGTTGTTCTGTGATTTTTAATCGCGGAACAATCTAGTTTTTTTCAATCTTTGTATCCATACTAGAATATATTGTAAGCTAGATGGATATAAAGAATTATTGTTGGAAAATTAAGAGCATTTTATTTATATATTAAAGGCACAAAAACAAAGCCGTAATGTTCAATTATCTTTAACTCGTCATCTTTTGTTTTTGTTATCTCAAAAATAGAGTTTTTCACAGGTATGACAAGTTTCCCACCTGGTTTTAACTGATCTGTTAGCTTAGTTGGAAAATCTTCTGCGGAGGCTGAAACTAAGATTCTGTCAAATTTCTTTCCCTGGATGCCAAGCCTGTCTGTTGCTTTGATGATTTTTGCATTATTAAAATGGTATTTATTTAGGTTGTTTGAGCCAAATTCTACAAGCTCATCAAGTCTTTCAAGCCCGGTTACACAACCCTCTTGACCTACTATATGTGCAAGCAATGCCGTAGTCCAGCCCGAACCGCTTCCTATATCCAAAATTGAGTTGCCTTGTTTTGGAGATAACATCTCAAGCATCATTGCAACAGTTGTTGGCTGAGATATGGTTTGGGAGTTGCCTATGGAGAGAGGAAAGTCTTCATATGTTGCATAAGAGTTTTGATTTTTCACAAAATCATACCTGTCTATAGCTATAAATGCCTTTATGATATCAGGTGAGTGTAAGGCATTTGTATTAATCAGATAATTTACTAAATCTTTTTGTGAATTCATAATTATTATTATACTCAACATTATAAAGTTTTTGACTTTTAGGTTTACTTCAGAGTGTGCTAATACCTGACAAAACACTCTGTAAAACGAATAAACAAGCTTTTTAGCAGATTTAAAAGATAATTTAGTTATTATAAAAAACTTATTATTTTTTTACTTTCAAGGAAAATTATGTTTGAAGTAGTTATCGGACTTGAAGTCCATGTACAGTTAAACACAAAAACAAAACTTTTTTGCTCGTGCCCAACGAGTTTTAATCATAAACAAAATACAAATACTTGTCCAACGTGTTTAGCTCTTCCAGGTGCATTACCTGTATTAAATAGAGAAGTTTTGCACAAATCTATCATGCTTGGAACAGCAGTTGATGCAACAATCAATAAAACTTCATATTTTGATAGAAAATCTTACTTTTATCCGGATTCACCTTCAGCATATCAAATTACACAACTTTATACCCCAATCGTTGAACACGGAAAACTAACGATTGACTTTGAAGACGGCTCAAATAAAACTATCAGAATTAACCGTGCACATATTGAAGCGGATGCAGGTAAAAATATTCATGATGGCGATATCTCAAAAGTGGACTTAAACCGTGCAGGTACACCATTATTAGAGATTGTAAGTGAACCGGATATGAGAAGTGCTGAAGAGGCGGTACTTTATCTTAAAAAACTACATTCTATTTTAAGATACATTGATATCTCTGATGCAAATATGCAAGAGGGCTCTTTTAGATGTGACGTTAACGTATCTATCCGTCCAAAAGGGGATGAGAAACTTTATACACGTGTAGAGATCAAAAATATCAACTCATTTAAATTTATTCAAAAAGCGATCGAAGTTGAAGTAATACGTCAAGTTGAAGCGTGGGAAGACGGTGTGTATGAAGATGAAATTGTTCAAGAAACACGTCTGTTTGACCAGGTGAAAAATGAGACACGTTCTATGCGTGGCAAAGAGGAAGCGGCTGATTACAGATATTTCCCGGAACCTGACCTTTTAAAATGTGTGGTTACTCCTGAAATGATGGAAGAGTACAGTGTGATTCCTGAACTGCCTGATGCAAAAAAAGAGCGTTTCGTAAAAGAATACGGTATGAGTGAATACAATGCATCTGTAATCACATCTGCAGTAGAGATGGCTGATTTCTTTGAAACAATGATGGCAATTGAAGGTGTGAGTGCAAAAACTGCAGTAAGTCTTTTAACAGTTGAACTACTAGCTCGCCTCAAAGGTGAATTTAACATCACCAACTCTCCTGTAGATGCAAATAAATTAGGTTTTATCGCAAAGCGTATCGATGACCAAACAATCTCTGGTAAAGCAGCAAAAGAGGTACTTGACTATCTTATGGAAAATGATGCAGATGTTGATACTGCTATCGAAAATCTTGGACTTAAACAAGTAACAGATACAGGTGCAATTGAAGCAATTTGTGATGAAATTATCAATGCAAATGAAGATAAAGTATCAGAATATAAATCTGGAAAAGATAAGTTATTTGGTTTCTTTGTCGGGCAAGTAATGAAAGCGAGTAAAGGAAGTGCTAATCCACAGGCTGTAAATGAGATTTTAAAACAAAAGCTTGGCTAATGAAAACATTGAATCGTCTTTTAGTTAATTTCGCTTACTATTTAAACTCTTCTGATTCATACCAGAAACAAAGACGATTCTTTTATAATTTACTTGAAAATGACGATTACCGTTATAAAAAATATTTCGATATTTTTATGATGCTTCTCATCTTTTCAAGTGTTTCTATCTTGATATATGAAGTAAAACAAGATGTTCATAATTTTTTGAATATTTTTAATGCATATATCATCTCTTTCATATTTTTTATAGAGTACATCCTAAGACTATGGGTTCATAGCAGCATTTCTCAAGTTATTATCCGTCAAGATGAATACAGTGACCTTTTAGACAGAGATTTTGATTTACTATATGTAGTACGTCAAGTTTTTAAAGATAAACTGGAATATGTCCTCTCTATAAAAGCGATTATAGATCTTCTGGCTATTATGCCGTTTTTCCATGAACTTAGACTTTTACGTGTGTTTGTACTTTTCAGGGTTTTTAAGATCTTCAGGTACGCAAAAAGTTTCAGTACTTTCGCATCTGTTTTAGCAACAAAAAGGTTTGAATTTATCACTTTGGCGATGTTTGCAGCCATCGTTATTTTCGTAGCTTCTGTTTTAATTTATGTGATGGAAGCAAATAACCCAGAATCTCGAATTAATACTCTTTATGAAGCATTTTATTGGTCTATCGTGACTATATCTACCGTAGGGTACGGAGATGTAGTAGCAGTTTCTCCCGAAGGGCAGTTTGTAGCCGTTATCGTAATTCTTTCCGGAATCTCCGTTTTAGCATTTACAACATCTTTATTTGTTTCTGCTTTTACGGAAAAACTAGAAGATATTAAAGAAGCAAAAATTATTCAAGATGTATCTAAAGAGAAAGATACATATATTATCTGCGGTTACGAGAACATAGCTAAAGAGGTTGCAAAAAAATTAGTTAATTCAAAGTTTAGCGTAGTTGTTTTGGATGAATCGGCTGAAAAAATTGAAGAAGCAAAAAGGAATGGGCTTCAGGCTCTGAATTATAATCCTGGAAATGTAGACAGTTACAAAAAGCTCAATATCAATCTCTCTACTCAGGTAAAGGCTGTTTTATGTCTCAAAGAAGATGATGTTTATAATGTATATACGGCACTAACGGTCCGTTCTATCGATAAAAATGTAAAAATTATGTCTTTACTTATGAATAGTTCAAATAAAAGTAAACTTGTATTTTCAGGTGTTGATGAGATTTTAGATGATAAAGAGTTTGTAGGACTTGTAGCTAGAGAGTATGTCGGTCAACCTGTTGCTTTTGAAGTTATTCATGCCTTGCGAGCGGAAGAGTCTAATATTAAAATTGAAGAGATTACAATTACACAAAGGATTGTAGAAAATATCTCTCAGGTTTCTGAGCTGGACAATATTGAATTTAGAGTTGTTTTACTCGGTGTATACAAAAAAGATACAAAGCACTTTTATTTTAATCCGATAGACTCTACTTTACTGGAAGCCGGTGATGTGTTATTTGTAATTGGTAATTATATTTTCATTAGAGAGTTTACAAAGCATCTAATGGCAAAATCATCAAAAAAGGATTTTGATGGAAAATAGCAGTGTATTAGTATTCGGTAACAATGAATATGGATTGGAAATAGCAAAAAATGTACGTTTTAAATATTCAAGTATTACGGTTTTTACTCTTGACAATATTGATGAAAATGAATCACCTGAATTTCAATTGGAAAAGTTTGATCTGAGTGATGACTGGGATGAATTACGTCAACAGCATGATATGGAAAATTCTATCATTTTCTGTTCACTCAAAGATGAAGCTCAAAATATATTCTTAACTATTTCATTGCGTTCGGCATTTCCAAACATAACTATTATAGCATTGGCAAAAAATAATGAAGATAGTAATAAACTTCATATGGCAGGAGCAACGAAAGTAATTCCTATTGTCGAAACTACAGCAAATATTATTACCGATATGTTGAAAAAACCCATTGTGACAGGTGTTTTACATGAGATCTTATACGAGGACAGTAAACTAAGAATTATTCAGGTTGAAGTACACAATGCAGAATGTTTTGGCGGGAAATATCCGGCAGATATTAACTGGAGCAGGGATCATGGTGTACTTGTTTTATCCATTATTCGTCCTGACGGTTCCCATGAATTTATCTACTCTTCAAAAGCAAAACACAATACCATCAGTAACGGTGACATTTTCATTGTAGTTGGGTATGAACAAGATATTAACGATTTTAAAAAATTTATAGGTGAGGACGCATGCAAAAGATAGCAGTAATAGGTGCTGGAAAATGGGGAAGTGCATTGGCATATGCATTTTCTGAAAAAAATGAAGTAGTTATTACTTCAAGAACAAAACGTGAATTAAATAATTTTGTAACTCTGGGAGAAGCACTGTCATGCAAGTATTTAGTTATAGCTGTTCCTGCACAGCAAGTTTCACAATGGCTCAAAGATAACTTTGTTTTTAACGGGCAGAAAGTTTTAGTAGTCTCAAAAGGGATAGAAGCAAAAACAGGTAAATTTTTAAATGAGATCTATCATGAATATGTACCTGAAAGCAATATCGCATTTTTATCAGGCCCGTCATTTGCAGCAGAAGTTATACAAGCACTTCCTACAGCCTTAGTTGTAAACAGTAAAAATATGGAACTTGCCAGTGAATTTGCTCAAATGTTTCCTGACTTTATTAAGAGTTATACGTCAGATGATGTTATTGGTGCTGAGATAGCGGGTGCTTATAAAAATGTAATTGCAATTGCTGCCGGTATCTGCGAAGGATTAAAACTGGGGAAAAATGCCGCAGCAGCACTAATTTCACGTGGACTTGTAGAAATGGCACGCTTTGGAATAAGTTATGGTGCAAAAGAAGATAGTTTTATAGGTCTTAGCGGTGCGGGGGATCTTTTTTTAACGGCATCTTCTACAATGAGTAGGAATTTTCGTGTAGGGCTTGGAATTGCTGAAGGAAAAACGCAAGAGAAAATTTTGGAAGAGCTAGGTGAAGTTGCAGAAGGGATCGGGACGGCATATGCATTATACGAAATCGCAACACAGAATGAACTTTATCTCCCAATAGCCAGAGAAGTGTATGAGATGTTAGAAGGTAAAAGTCCTCTAGAATCACTCAAAGATCTTCTTTCAAAGTAGAGAGTTATATTATGGGACATGAACATCATCACCATCACCATCATGAAGTAAACAATTACAACTTTGCTTTTGCGGTAGGTGTTTTACTCAATATTGTTTTTGTCGTCATTGAGATAGTTTACGGACTATTATCAGATTCTTTGGCACTTGTTGCTGATGCAGGGCACAATTTTAGTGATGTACTGAGTTTACTGCTTGCATGGGGAGCTAGTCTCTTAGCGGCAAAGTCGGCGACTCTTAACAGAACTTACGGTTTTAGAAAAGTAACTATTTTTGCATCGTTAATCAGTGCAATTTTATTATTGTTCGCACTTGGTACTATTACTATAGAAGCATTTCAAAGATTTTTCGAACCAAAACCTGTTGAGAGCATGACGGTAATTATTGTTGCTCTTATTGGATTTGTAATAAATGCCGTAACTGCACTGCTTTTTGTAAAAGGGCAAGAACACGATCTCAATATTCGTGGAGCTTTTTTACATATGGCAGCGGATGCGGCAGTATCTCTTGGCGTTGTTGTTGTTGGGATCGTGATGATGTATACAGATTGGAACTGGTTGGATCCTCTTGTAACCTTACTGATTGTCGGTGTCATTCTTATAGGGACATGGCATCTTCTTCGTGATTCGACGGCATATGCTTTGGACTTTGTTCCAAGTAAAATTGACACTGAAGCGATTAAAAAATTTTTACAGAACAATGAAAAAATAGAATCATTTCATGATCTTCATATATGGGCTTTGAGTACAACAGAAATAGCATTAACGGTTCACCTTGTAGTGTATGATGAGAATATAGATAATAGTTTTTTACATTATCTGCATCAAGAGCTGCATGACCACTTTCATATAGGACATGCAACAATACAGGTAGAATCCTCTAAAGATTCTTTGCTTTGTATTCCAAATAAAAAATGTCAACATTAGATTTTAAGTAAAAAGGTAAAGGTTTTGACTGCTGATATTCATATATTTAAGAAAGTTTTGATTGCTATAGTTATAGGAGTTTTTACATTTTTTCTAGGGACACAGTTTTTTAACCATACACAAAGTCTTTTACTTGGAAATATAGCTTTTTTGGTTACGCTATGGACAAATGAAGCTCTCCCTTTAGGAGTTGTTTCACTTTTACCGATTATTCTGTTTCCTTCCTTTGGATTTATTTCGACAAAAGAAACTACAATCAATTATGCACACCCTATAATTTATCTGTTTTTAGGGGGATTTTTACTTGCAATTGCCGTTGAAAAAACAAAGCTGCATATACGCATAGCAGATAAGATTTTAAATGTCTTTCCTGATACCCCAAGAGCTATGATACTTTCACTTGCTATCACTGCAGGCTTATTAAGTGCTATACTTTCAAATACTACGACAACTTTATTGCTGATTACTATCGCAATTTTTATTACTACAAACGAAAAATTAAAATTACGTTTTGCACTTGCTATTGCATATGGGGCTAGTATAGGCGGTATTTTAACTCCTATAGGTACACCTCCAAATCTGATATTATTAGGAATTATGCAAAACAACGGTATGGAAATGATACCGTTTATGCAATGGATGGTCATGGTCGCACCGTTATGTGTGGTTATGATCATTGCTATGAGTTTTTTACTCAGTATGGGCGTGCAAGATGTAAAAGTAGAACGTAATATAGAACTTCCTCCTTTCTCTGTAAAACAAAAAAAAGTAAGTTTTTTGCTATTGACTTTGATTCTTCTATTAATTGTTAATGCACCGATCAAACCGTATTGGAATGGGCTGGGGCTTAGTGAAAGCGGTATTTTATTGGGATTTGGTTTGATCCTTTTCATTCCTCCGTTTAAGATCCTTGACTGGATTGAAGATCACAATAAAATTCCTTACGCAATTATCATGCTTTTTGGTGCAGGATTTTCGATTGCAAAAGCATTTGTTGCAACGGGGTTAGCAGATGCAATAGCATCTTACATATTGAACATGACACACTTTTCACCTATTATATTGCTTTTTAGTATCGCTTTTATAATTACGTTTGCGACAGAGATCACTTCCAATACGGCACTAATATCTATTATGTTACCGGTGATCTATTCAGTAAGTGAACAGGCAGGAATCAATACGACACTTTTTATGATGGTAGCTACTATATGCGGATCATATGCTTTTATGCTTCCGATTGCAACACCACCTAATGCCATAGCAATGAGTAGCGGAGTTGTACATGTAAAAGATATGATCCGTTATGGAATAGTACTCAATCTGCTTGGAATATTTTTTATTGTAATGATTGCAGAATATTTTTGGAAAGGTGTATTTTTTAACTAAAATCTGATAAGATTTGAAAAAATATAGAGGTGGAATAGAAATGGTAGTTCATATAGTTATGTTTAAATTCAAAGAGGAAAATAAAGCACTGAATTTAGCAAAGGTTCAGGCAAAACTTGAAAAGTTAGAAGAGTTGATTGACGAACTAAAAACTATAGAAGTTGGGATCAATTTTACCGAAGCTGACAGAGCAATGGACCTCTCTTTATATTCAACATTTGAAACTCGTAGAGATTTGCAGGCGTATGCTGTACACCCTGAACATCTAAAAGTGGTAGAACTCATTAAAGAAGTGACTATAGAGTCAAAAGTAGTTGACTATATTTTAGAATAGTTGACGAATAAATAAAATAAAAAACAGACTTAAAACGTCAAACTAATTGAAAATTATTTATCCGTTCTTTAAGTTTCTGTGTTAATATGTGGAAAGTTAATATAGAAAGGATATTGAATGAGTAAAGTTACAGGTGAACCGACATTAGAAGGTATTGATGATTACAATACTTTAAAAGGTGAAAAAAAGAAAATTGTTTGGGCAGTGATAATAGCAGGTCTTATTATAGGATCGGCTTATGTAATTGCTTCAAAAGTTTTTACAAATGCTGAAGACAATTTACCGGTTCAAGAATCAATCAAATCTATTCCCGTTAAATAAAAGGTAGTTAATGTTAACAATGATCATTGGGATCTATAGTATATATGTACTGATCTCTATCTATACAAGTATTATGCAGATTGGTTACATCAATCAGGCAAAAAGACAAGAGGCAGTATTATTAGCTCCTAGTGAATTTTTAAAAGCAGGAAACTATGCGGTAGCGAAAGAAAAGCTTTCTTTATTAAATACGTTTGTAGAGTATTTTATTTTTTTGGCTTGGATTGGCTTTGGTATAAGCTACTTAGCAGATGAGTTATATTTTCTTCAAGAAGAAGCTTTTAAAAACATAGCTGTAGTTATGGGCTTCATTTTAATCAACTACATTGTTTCACTCCCTTTTGGATACTATGAAAAGTTTGTATTGGATCAAGAGTTTGGATTTAACAAATCAAGCTTAGGACAATGGATCAAAGATACTCTAATCTCTTTCGTTATGATGATACTTTTTGGTTCTTTAGTCGTTTGGGGTGTTTATTTAATCATGAGCAGTTTTGAGTTATGGTGGTTATGGAGTTTTGTATTTATATTTACGGTCATTGTTTTAGTAAATATGCTCTATCCGACATTCCGGGCAATGTTTTTTGATAAGTTGACACCACTCAAAGATGAGAACTTGGATGCAGAGATCAAACGTCTTATGGATGCAACGGGTTTTGTAAGTTCAGGTGTATTTGTTAGCGATGCTTCTAAACGTGACGCAAGACTTAATGCTTATTTCGGCGGTTTTGGAAAAGCAAAAAAAGTTGTTTTATTTGATACGCTTTTAGAAAAACTCTCTACAAAAGAGTTATTGGCAGTACTTGGGCATGAACTTGGTCATTTTGCTCATGGTGATGTCTATAAAAATATCGCTATGCTTGGTGTAATGTTATTTGCGATGTTTGCAGTATTTGGCAATCTCCCTGAGAGTTTATACCTTTCACTTGGACTTTCTCAAGAACCGTATGTCGTCATGATATTATTTGTTCTGTTTATGCCGATTCTTGGGTTTTTAATGATGCCGATAATGGGATATGTAAGTAGAAAGTATGAATATGCAGCAGACAAAACGGGAAGTGAGCTTGGCGGCAAAGGCGGTGAAATTGAACTTGCCAATGCACTGGTAAAACTGGTTGCTGAAAACAAAAGTTTTCCCCTTTCACATCCTGTATATATCTTTTTTCACTATACACATCCTCCTGTTATTGAACGTCTAAAAGTGTTGGGTATGGATATTAAAGGAATAGATACTAATGCTTTAGAGGGAAAATGCGAAGCAAATATATAGTTAGAGAGCTTTTAAAAACTGTAAGCGAGACTCTTAAAGATATTGAGCGTGCACAAAGAGAAGCACAGCTACTTTTAAACTTCTATCTTGAAAAAGATGAACTTTGGCTCATTACTAATCAAAATAGTGAAGTGGAAGTTGGAGAAGAGTTTTTTGCTTTGGTTGAGCGCAGAGCGAAAAATGAACCTTTGGAATATATAACTAATCAGGTGAGTTTTTACTCTGAAGAGTTTTTTGTGGATGAGGGTGCTTTAATTCCCAGACCCGAAACTGAACTCTTAATCGATGAAGTGATAAAACGCATAGATAAAGATGAAAAACTAACTTTTGTAGAGGTTGGAGTAGGGAGTGGCATTATCTCTGTTATGCTTGCCCGTCACTTTCAAAATGCAAAATTTATCGCAGTTGATATATCTGAAAAAGCTTTGGCGGTAGCAAAGAAAAATATTACAAAGTTCAATCTACAAGATCGCATAGAACTGCGTCACGGTTCATTGCTTGATAAGGTAGATGAAACTATTGATTATCTGGTGTCAAATCCCCCATATATTGCAAATGATGCAGCCTTAGAGAGCAATCTCTCTTATGAACCTCAGAATGCTCTTTTTGGAGGGGATATCGGAGATGAAATAATTCAACAACTGCTTGATGAAGTCTTAAAACGAGAAATTAAATTTTTTAGTTGTGAGATGGGTTATGATCAAAAAGATAAAATACAAAACTATCTGAAAAATAAATCTTATGAAAGTTTAGACTTCTACAAAGATTTAAGTGATTTTGACAGAGGTTTCACTTTAAAGGCATTACAATGAACAAGAGAAATATCTATTTAGATTTTAGTTATTTATTGGTATTAGCAGCAAGTTTCGGCGGTGTTTTGGCACTTGGTGCTATAGTTGCTCCCGTTATTTTCAATACAGACAAACTATTAATGGGAATTTTACTAGATAATTATAATGCCGGAATTATCATGGGTGAGATCTTCCGTAGATTTTCTTACTGGATCTACTTCTTAGCTGCATATGTTGTGGTATATGAAGCGTTAATGTACAAACAGGGACAACGCGATAATATTGTTTTAGTAAGTGCTTTTTTAACAGTGGCTACATCATTGATGTTCTCAGCCGTATATGCACCAAAAATTTTAGCTATGCAGTCAATCGGATCTGAAGCTACACAAAGCGATACATTTGCAAACATACATATTGCAAGTGAAATAGATTTTAAAATCTTGGCTGTAGCTTTAGTAGTATTATTTATTCGCCGTTTGATGCTGCTTCGTCTGGCTTAACAGATATTTAACACTTTTTAGATAAAATCTTTCCACTTTAATACAAGAAGTGGAAAAAGATGCCTTTTTTTAAAACCTTACTTTTCTTTTTATTATCAATATCATTATTTGCATCATCAAACTATTCAACTGCTGTGAAAGAGAAAAAGATCTATCCTATGGGGAAAATGATCTATGAAAAAAAATGTCAAGAGATTGATCTTACATTGTACAGCTCTTATGAACGTTTATTCCAATCCCTAAAAGATACAACTTTGTGTCAACGGTTAAATCCAAAACATCTTGAAGCTGTTGCTTTATATCTCTGGGATGTAAAAAGAGTAGCATCGACTCATCAGCATTTTGAAAAATTGAAGGTCTCAAAAGAGGAAAAATGTCCGGTTTGCGGTATGTTTTTATATAAGTATCCGTCTTGGGTCGCAAAAATCGAGTACAAAACAAAAGAGTACTATTTTGATGGGAACAAAGACCTGTTTAAATATTATTTTGAGCATAAGACAGAGATTAAAAATATTCTTGTTCCCGATTATTATACGCAAAAAACGCTTGATGCGACAAAAGCATTTTTTGTGATCGGAAGTGATGTTTACGGTCCGATGGGAAATGAACTCATTGCCTTTGAAACATTAAAATCGGCAAAAAAATTTCTTCTTGATCATAAAGGGGAAAAAATACTCTCTTTTGATGAAATTAATGAAGATATGGTGTACTCTCTAGATGATTAGTTTTAATTCACAGCTCTTTTTCTATGCAGTGCAGTCACTCTTTCGTTTCTTTTCGAAAAATCTTTTTATCGTGATCATCTATACACTCTTAGTGATGTTGCTCTCTACGTTATTTCTTATCCAGACAAGTATAAAAACGGTAGTAATTTCTGAGACGGAAAATTCACCTGATATTGTGGTACAAAACCAAAAAGCTTTACAGGCAACTACCATGGATGATCATAAACTTGATAAGATACTTGAATTTTACGGTGTAAGTGACGTACTTGGAAGGGTATATGGTCACTATGATTATAAACAGGCTGATACAGTTTTTACAATTATAGGAATCGATCCTTTTGAGACACAAAAAAAGCTTTATATAAGTGAACTTTTAAAACAAAACGATTTAAGCTCAAATAGTATGTTTGTATCGACACAATTAAATTCAATCTTTCAAAGACATTATTACACTGAGTATTTTAATTTCGTGAAACCCTCTTTAGATCTAAAGCAGATGAAGTTTTCCCGTACATTTGAATCTCAAGAGTTAGATAAACAAAAGCTTTGTCTTATGTGTAAAGAGGATGCAAGAGAGATTTTCGCTTATAAAGCTGATGAGATCACGGATGTGGCAATTTATCTTTCAAATCCAAATGAATTAATGAGCGTGATCACAAAACTGCAGCAATTGTATCCGAATGCAAAGATTATTACAAAAGAGGATGAAAAAACAAAAGTTGAACACCTTTTTGATTATGACAGCGGAGTTTTTATTACACTCTTTACAATTGCAGTCTTTACCTTCTTTATGATTATTTTTGACAAGACAAACGGTGTCAGCAGCTCTGAAAAAAAAGAGATAGGGATCTTAAAAGCATTAGGATGGAGAGTTGAGGATATCTTACGTGTAAAACTGTATGAAGCAAGCATAGTCTCTTTATTCTCTTATATTTTAGGGGTATTACTGGCTCTTGCATATCTTTATCTTTTTGACGGGTATTATATTCGGGATATTTTCTTAAATATCATTAATGTATCGGCTATCGAGTCGCTTGATATTACACTCGATATAAAGGCTTTGGCAATAGTATTTTTCTTGAGTGTACCTGTATATATTGCTGCAACGCTTATTCCTTCATGGAGAGTTGCAACACGTGATGCTGATGAGGTGATGAGATGATTAGCTTAATAGATATCAATAAATCTTACAAAGATAAACATGCTTTACAAAGTATCAATGTAATATTTAAAGAAGGAGAACTTGTCATTTTAAAAGGAGTGAGCGGAAGCGGTAAGACAACTATCCTTTCACTCATCTCAGCTATGTTAAAACCGACTTCAGGGGAGGTTATAGTAGATGGGAAGAAGCTTTCTAAAATAGCGGATCATTTTGCCAGTGAATATAGACGTGACAATATAGGGTTTATTTTTCAAAAATACAATCTTATTCCGGATATGAGCGTAGCAGACAATATCTTGCTGCCTCTACGACCGCTAAATTTACCAAAAGAAGAATTGAGTGATAGACTGGAGAAAGTCCTGGTTCAGTATAAACTTGAAGAGTTCAGTGCTACGATGTCTCAAAACCTTTCAGGCGGACAGCAGCAACGTGTAGCAATTGCGAGAGCCATTATAAATGATCCAAAGATCATTTTGGCAGATGAGCCGACATCAAATTTGGATAGAGCTTTGTCTTTAGAATTTATAGAGCACCTAAAGAGATTAAAAGCTGTAAATAAAACTATTATTATCGCAACCCACGATCCGCTCTTTTTTGAACTAGATTTTATCGATCGCATAATAGAGATCGAAGACGGACAGATAATAGAATGATTTTTACACCTGAAATACTCACTATCTATATCTTAGATATTTTATTTTTAGGTTTTGCTTCGATTGCCTTTTATTACAGTTTAAAAATAGCACTGAACTACAATCGCAATCAAAATACACCATTACAATATGACCTTGAAAAAAAGAGCTATTTAGCTTCTACTATTATCAAGTTTATTCTCTTTATTAAAATTCCGATGTTTGTTTTTTTTGTTTTTACTCTTGATAAACTCTCAAATATCCTTGTTGGTGCAATGTGTGCAGCAGGTGTGGTAAATGCTACGGAATATGGAGTACCTCTGCTTATTTTAAAGATGTTAAATCTCTATCTCTTTGCATTTTGGATCACTTTAAATAGTGAAGATATGAAAACAGAGGAGCAGAGATATTTTAAAGCCAAGTTCCTTTTATTTCTTATTGCATTTGTATTTTTAGTGATAGAGATTATTGTAGAAATTTTGATGTTTTCAAGTATAGATATTACTAGTGTTGTTGATTGCTGCGGTGCAATTTTTTCAGTAACTGATACGACTTATATCTCTGAAATATTAGCTAAAGAAAAGTTCCTTACAATTCTTTTTTATGCAAACTTTGCCGTTTTGGTTGTTACTTACTTTATGAAAAATAGGATTATATATGGAGTATTTAGTTTTTCGTTTTTGATTATAGCACTCTTGTCTCTTATCTCTTTCTTTGGAACATATATCTACGAATTACCAACACACCATTGTCCATTTTGTATGCTTCAAAAAGATTATATGTATATTGGGTATCTTTTATATATCTTCTTATTTTACGGAACGTTTTACGGTATCTCTTTAACGTTCTTAGAGTATGAAGAAAAAGAGCTGCAAAGAAGGTTTTTGCTCTCTTTATGGCTGAACATCGCTTACATTATTGCTATAAGTTATTATCCACTTGCTTATTATATTAAAAATGGAGTATTCCTTTAAAAATAAGTGAACAAAAATAATTAAATCTTATTAAGTTTAGTTTTTATATAATTAAAAATTCGACAAAATAATAGGAGGCTCTTATGGAAAAAGGTATATTCACATTAGTTGTCTTTTCTTTAATGATGATATCTTATGTTATGTTTTTTATAGAAAGACCTAAAAAGCAAAAAGCAGAAAGCGTACAACTTGTCAGAACTGCGCAGCAAACTCAAGTGATTCAAAAAAATCCAATTGATTAGACTATTATTTGTGAGAAGCGAGAGTAGTTTATCTATTAGGTCCAAACTTATCATTCCACCATTCTTGCGGTGTATAAGTTGCCTTTTTTATCGTCTCTTCATCAAACGGATATTCAAAGTTTTCACAGTAGTTTAAAATAGTTTCATATGCTTCATTGATCTGCATACTCATTTTAGTAGCTTTATCTGGATCATCCCTATGTTTATCAGGATGCCATTTTTTCATGAGCAGTTTATATTTTTGTTTGATTTCTTTTAGAGAGGATTGTTCACGAAGACCAAGGAGTGATTTGGCCTTCATGATTTTTTCAAAGGAGTTCAAGCTAGCTTAGTCTTGTTGTTTTCTCATATATGCAGGGATATCAAGGTAGTCACCGTCTAACTCGCCACCTACAACCATACGAGGAGTGATTCTAATTTTTGGAGCCATTGATTCTTGTGCTTCAAAATTAGTATTATTTGTTGATTTTTCTTCTTCAGTTTTATCAAAACCAGTTGCTACGATAGTGATTCTTACATAATTTTCCGGTAATGTTGCATCTGTTGAAGTTCCCCAGATAACATCAGCCTCATCATGAGCACTTTCATGTACGATTTCCATCGCTTCAGACATATCGATAAATGAAAAATCAGGATGAATTTTGAAGTGAACAAGCACACCCATTGCACCGTTGATTGACATATTATCAAGTAACGGAGACTCAATTGCTGCTTTAATAGCTTCATAAGCTGCATTTTCACCTTCATGCTCACCAACACCCATCAGTGCCATACCTTGGTGACTCATTACAGTTTGTAAATCGGCGAAGTCAAGGTTGATATCGTTGTCACCACTTGAAAGGATAACACCTGAAGTACCGCTTACCGCTTGTGCTAAAACACTGTCAACGATTTTAAAACTCTCTTTTAAACCTAGACGTCTGTCGATGATAGATAAAAGTTTGTCATTTGGAATAACAACAATTGAATCACTTTCTTTTTTCAGCTCAGCTAAACCTGCTTCAGCAAGTTGTAGTCTTTTTTTACCTTCAAATTTGAAAGGTTTTGTAACAACTGAAATAGTTAAAGCTCCAACTTCTTTTGCGATTTGTGCAACAACAGGTGCAGCACCAGTTCCTGTCCCACCGCCAAGACCTGCAGATATAAATACAATATCAGCACCTGTTAAAGCGTTTCTGATCTCGTCATAGTTCTCTAATGCCGAATCACGACCAACTTCAGGTTTCATACCAGCACCCAGACCTTTTGTCAGGTTTGCACCGATTTGGATCTTTGTCGCAGATGAATTTTCGTTTAACACTTGAGCATCAGTATTAACAAGCATCATTTCAATACCGCCAACACCTTCGTTCAGCATATGACCGATCATATTACCGCCGCCGCCACCAACGCCGACAGCAATTATTCTTGCACCGCTTGGGTTTTGTACCTCTTCAACTATAAATGGTTCCATTCTCTCACTCCTTTAAAATAATTGCGTAGCCCAATTCCAGAATTTGCTAACAGCACTAGCTTCATCGCTTTTTTTCTCTTTTGTTCCCTCAAGGTTCACCATCTTGGTTTTTTCCTCCTCTTGTTCAGCTACAGGAACACTCTCATTAATTGTTCTGTTAAAGTCAACACTTACAGATGAAGTAGGTTCTTCATTTGAGTGTCTAACACGTTTGTTAACATCAATTTCATAAGGTGTATAAGGAGCAGCCGAGAACATTACAAGGCCAATGGCACTTGAATATTCAGGTTCAATAAGTCCTTCAAAAAGACCATCCATCTCCATAGGTTTTGCTAAACGAACAGGTACTGAACCAAAAGTTGCAATCGCCAGATCACGAATCCCTTCCATTTTTGAAAAACCACCAGTAAGAACTACACCTGCGCCAATTTGATCTTTCAAACGAGAATTTTCAATAAATTGTGCAAGGATCATAAGTGTCTCTTCAACTCTAGCAAAAATAACATTATGAACAACTTCTAAAGAGACTTCATGTGTTGTATTTTCATCACCGATAATCGGTAGTTCAATCAAATCGTTACTTGGAGTTAAAAGTGAACCGAAATCAAGTTTTACTTTGTCTGCTGCATTAAGCGGTGTATGTAATGCCATAGAAAGGTCACTAGTCACGTGCTTAGAACCAACACCTAAATACTCGTTATATCTGATTGCATTTCCTGAATAAATAGCAATATTACTTGTTTCAGCACCCATATCAATTACTGCTGCACCTAACTCTTTTTCATCTTCGTTAAGTACTGCAATTGCCGAAGCATAAGAATTTAATACAATGTTTTCAACTTCAACTCCTGCACCGCGTACTGCTTTTTTCAGGTTGTTTAGGTTTGATTTTTGCGTTGTAATGATGTGAGTTTCAACTTCTAAACGAGAAGCATTCATCCCTAGCGGATCTTCGATAAAGTCCTGATCATCAACTTTAAAGTTATATGGTAATGCGTGAAGTACTTCATATTCGTTAGGAATATTTGCATTATAAAGAGAAGTATGCATAACACGTTTAATCTCATCAAAACTGATCTCTTTTGATTGGATATTGACAATACCGTTAGAGTTTAAACTTTTTGTGTATGCTCCCGAGATGGAAACGATAGCACTTGTAGCAGTTGAACCAGATACACGTTTTGCATCTTCAACGGCTGTTTTAATGCTTCTAGCTGCAAGTTCAATGTTTACAATGCTACCTTTTTTCAAGCCCTGGGCTTTCGTGGTACCTGCACCTGTGATAGTTATAGAATTGTCATTTGCTATATCTGCAGTTATAGCACAAATCTTTGTCGAGCCAATGTCTATGGCTAAAACGCTTCTACTCAATTTAGAGTCCTTGGATAAATATCTCAGTTTTGTATCTGCTTTGTAAAGTTTTCATTAAACCTTCACTGAAGATACCCGTCTTTAATCTAGCTACCACATTAGCCTGATCATTATTTGATTTTTCAAGCAACTTTTGTTCCAAAATATCATAAAGAACAATTTTTCCACTTTGTAAAGTTATAAAACTACGTTTTTTATCAGATTTGAAAAGTTTTTGTAAAAACTCCATATTTTCACCATCTGTTAAAGAATCTAGCTTGTCTGTTGATTCAATAGTTAAAAATTTAGAAGTTTCACCTTTGAAAGTTTCAACAGAGTGGTTTGCAAGTTCAAGAATTTTCTCTTTTTTCTTTTGATCTAAGTAGAATGGAATTACTAAAGATTTTGCTTCGGCAAAAGTTTTCGGTGTTGCAGGATTTACGTTAACAAGTTCAAAACTGTAGTAGATACCGTTAACTTCAATAGGTTTGATAAAAGGTTTTGTCATAGCCGTTGTTGCAAGTTTTTGTAAAACTTCAGAGTTAAATGGATTTTTTCTCATTGAAACTGTTGCTTCACCTACAGGTGTATTTGCATCAAGTTTCCCATTTTTATAATCAACAAATGCTCTTAAAGCCGCTTTTTTTGTAGCAGCTGCATTGAGTTCTGTTACAACTGCATCTTTTGCTTGAGCTAGTTCTAGCAGTTTTCCCTCTTTATCTTTGAAATGTGTTTTATTCTCTTCATAGTATTTAGAAATTGTTGCTTCATCATATGTGTCTGTAACAGCTTCTTGTTTAATAAATTTTATATCATAACTTACATCAGTCATGAATTTATTTTGCATTGTTTGCCAAAATGCTTTTAAATCATCTTCTTTGATATCTATAACGATCTCTTCAGGAGATAATACTTTATACTCGATCTTATCTGAAATACCAAGTAAAGTATCTAAAATTTTCGATTCGTTTTTACTCGGCTGTACTTTTAATAAAGAGATTGTTTTTTGAATAAGAAGTTCTTTTCTTAGCTCTTGTTCATATTCAGCAATGCTAAGTCTGTTTTGTGATAGAACCTGTTTATAAACTTCTTTATCAAATACACCGTTTTTATAGAAGTTTTTATCTTGTTGAAGTTGTTCATATAATTCTTGATCACTAATACTTAAATTGTATGATTGTGCTAAATTCACTAAAAGTGCTTGTTGTACAAGTTGTTGTAATGCTTGTTTTTGTAGTCCGAATTGTTTTGCTCTCTCTTCGTCGAAGTTACCTTGGAACATTTGTGCATATTGTTGGTAAAGTCTTGAATAAGATTTTTGAAGTTCTCCCATAGAGATTTCAACATCGCCTACTTTGGCAACTGCTCCGGCTTTATCTCCGTAACTATATTGACCCCAACCGACAAATCCGGCACCGACAAATGCGATAGTTGAGACCCAGATAGTAATAATCAGCCACTTTTTGTGTCTTTGCATCCATGTAATCATTAAAGAATATCCTCTTGGTGTAATTTGCGATATTTTATGTAATTAGAGCTTTAAACTTGATAAAGAAACAACACATCGATATAATTTTGTTATGAAGAATGAAGAATTAAAAAATAGAGACCTAGAAGTACTGTGGCATCCGTGTACACAGATGAAAGATCACGAGGTTTTACCTCTCACACCTATAAAAAAAGCTTATGGCGTATACTTAGAAGATTTTGAAGAAAACAAATACATAGATGCAGTGAGCTCATGGTGGGTAAATCTTTTTGGACATACAAATAAATATATCAATGAAAAGATTAAAGAACAGTTGGATACTTTAGAACACGTTATTATTGCAGGTTTTACACATGAACCTGTTGTAAGGCTTTCTGAAAGACTTGTAAAATTGACACCGAAAGGATTAGATAAATGTTTTTATGCAGATAACGGTTCCTCAGCTGTGGAAGTGGCACTGAAGATGAGTTATCATGCAAATCTTAATGACGGGAAAAATAAACCTCTTTTTGTTTCACTTACAAATTCTTATCATGGAGAGACTATTGGAGCACTGAGTGTTGGAGATGTAGAACTTTACAAAGATACATACAAACCGCTTTTAATCCAGTCTGTTCAAACACCTGTACCAAAAGATACTACTATAGAAGCAGCTCGTGAAGCGGCACAGCAGTTTGAAGAGTTATGTAAAAAAAGAGCAGAGGAGATAAGTGCCATTATATTAGAGCCTCTTATTCAAGGAGCAGGGTATATGCATATGTATCATCCTGAATTTTTGGTACTTGTTCGCGATATATGTGATCGCTATGATATCCACTTAATTGCAGATGAAGTTATGGTCGGTTTTGGAAGAACTGGGGAGATGTTTGCCTGTGATGTAGCAGGAGTGTCACCTGACTTTATAGTTCTTTCAAAAGGTTTGACAGGTGGATATTTACCACTTTCAGTAGTGCTAACATCTAATGAGATCTATATGAAGTTTTATTGTGACTATAATGAGTATAAAGCATTTTTACATTCCCATTCATACACGGGAAATGCACTTGCATGTGCTGCTGCAAACGCGACACTAGATATTTTTGAAAATGAAAATATTATAGAAAAAAACAAAGAACTGTCAGCTTATATGGCTAAAAGATTGGAAGAGTTTAAAGATTTAGAGAATGTCGATCATGTCAGACAAAGGGGAATGGTATGTGCGATCGAACTCAAAGGCTACACTGCTGAAGAGAGAATAGGGCTTAAAGTGTATCAACACGGTTTAAAAAATGGTGTACTACTTCGTCCTCTAGGGCATATCGTATATTTTATGCCGCCGTATGTTATCACTCAAGAGGAGTGTGACAAGATGTTTGATGTCGCTTTAGAAGCGATTAAAACGCTTTAAGTTAGTTGTCGTCCAAGATATTATTTGTATCAAGCATTAAAAGTCTGCAACTTTTTTCCAGAATGGCAAGTTTTTTTGCCATTTCGTGGATATCTCTGTTATAAGCATATACACCATAACCGCGAATTACCATAATATTTGTTTTATGTGTCTGGAAATAGTATGGAATTTCAGAACGTGCACGATCGTACCAATCTTCAAACTGTTTTGGATCATAGATAGGAATATTACCAAGTACTTTATGCCCGAAATAATCTTTTGGAGAAATGATGTTATGATAAAGTGAATAGGCAGTTGTAAATTGCGGCATTGAAAAACAAATAAATTTAGCATCTGAAATTTGTGAGTATATATTGTGATGGATGTCGGCATCAATACTTGCCTGATGCCAGCGGTAATCTTTTTTAAAATATAGTTCAATTAGTGAACCTTCATCAAGATCATCAAAAACAGCTTCTTTCGTATTAATCAAAAAACGTCCCGATTCGGTTTTAGCCGACATAGAACCGTGATAAATACCGAAGAAGTCCTTTCTAAACATAGAAAGAGACAAAGAAGCAAGCTTACGTTTAAGATGATCTTTATTCATTATGAGACCTTTATTTGAACCAACTTTTCATTTTATCGATGACAGAATCAAGCACACCTTCATGTGGTTTTGACTCTACACCAAAAGATTCTTGGAGTTTATTAAGTAATTCTAGCTGTTCATCACTTAATTTATTCGGATATTGGATATTTACAACAGCAATTAAGTTTCCTTTACCGTGTCCGTGAACATCTTGTATACCTTCACCTCTGAAAGTATAGCGTTGTTTGTCACGAGTTCCATATTCAAGCTTAAGCTCCAGCTCACCTGTTAGTGAAGGGATTGTAAGCGTATCACCTTTAACGGCTTGTGTAAAAAACACAGGTATTTCAATGTAAACATCGTTCTCATCACGAATAAAGTGCTTATCCGGTTTCACATCAAAAGTAACGTAAAGATCTCCGCGGTTACCTTTTTTACCTATATTCCCTTTTCCTGAAACTCTTAGACGATTACCTGTATCTATCCCTGCAGGGATTTTGATAGTTACACTCTCTTTGACAGTTTTGTAACCATCTCCTTTACATGTAGTACACTTATCAGTTGCAGCACTTCCGCTTCCTTGACAGTGTGGACATGTTTGAGAAAAGGTCATAAAACCTTGTTGCATCAATATCTGACCTTGACCTTTACAATGTGGACATGTTGAAAGTTTACCGTCTTTTGCACCAGTACCGTTACAGTCACCACATGCATCTTTATACGAGTATGATACCTCTTTTTCACAACCGAAAACTGCTTCTTCGAAAGTGATTTTCATATCGACATTCATATCAAGAGGGTATTTGTCCATATCTGCAGGATTTCTTCTTCTTGAGCGTCCTCCGCCAAAACCGCTGAACATCTCTTCAAAAATAGCACCAAGGTCATCAAAACCACCTGAAGAACGAGAGCCTCCTCCCATCCCTTGAAGACCTTCTTTACCGTATCTATCATAGATACCTCTTTGTTGGTCATCGCTTAAACATTGGTATGCTTCATTACAAAGTTTGAACATATGTTCAGCTTCAGAGTCATCCGGATTTTTATCTGGATGATATTTTTTTGCCATTTTTCTATAAGCTTTTTTGATTTCTGCCTTATCTGCAGTTTGCGAAATTTCTAAAATCTCATAATAGCTTAACTCTTCCATTTTTATCCTATTTCATACTTTTTGAACGAATTATACCGTCTTTTCCTAATGTTAAATTGATACTAAAGTCGCATATTTTGCTATAATCCATTTTATGAAACGAGCTATTATTTTTATTTTGATTACAATATCATTTTTTGGATGTACAACTCAGCCTAGAGTTGAAAAACCTCAGGCTATGCAAAAGAGTAGTTTTGAAAACTTGCCAGATAGTTTTGAAAATGAAGATTTCAATTCAGTTTTAGAGCTTTTTAAAAATAATTGTCAGACAAAAAGAACATTGAAAGTTTATCCTCAGTTATGTAAAAAAGCAGAAGATGTTAACAACTCTAAAGAGTTTATACTGCAAAACTTTCAACCGTATCAATTAAACAATCAAAAAGACGGAAGTGATGAAGGGCTCTTAACAGGGTATTACTTGGCAAGTATTCATGCTTCGCTTGAAAAATCGGATAAGTATAAGTATCCTGTATACGAGACACCTACTGATCTGGTAAGTGTTGATCTCTCTACAATTTACCCTGAATTAAAACATTACAGACTACGTGGCAGATTGGTTGAAGGTAAAGTTATCCCTTACTATACAAGAAAAGAAGCTGCTAAATTACAGGCACCAGTACTATGTTACTGTGATTCTAAAATCGATAAATTTTTCTTGGAAATTCAAGGTTCAGGAAAAGTATATTTAGATGACAACAGTACTATGTATATAGGGTATGACAATCAAAACGGGCATAAATATAAAGCGATAGGTAGATATCTAATAAAATTGGGTGAGATAGAGCCTGAAAATATTTCAATGCAAAGTATACGTAGATGGTTGGAGTTACATCCAGAGCGTATAGATGAGGTTTTAAACTATAATAAATCGATGGTTTTCTTCAAAGAAAAAGAGCAAGGAGCAATAGGAGCATTGGGTTTGCCACTGACACCTATGCGTTCAATTGCTGTGGATCGTCGTTATATAAAGTTAGGAACTATGGTATACTTAGATGCTGATTTGGAAGATAAGAAGATCAGTAAAATTGTATTTGCACAAGATACGGGTGGAGCTATAAAGGGTAGTGTAAGGGCTGATTTTTTCACAGGATTTGGAGAAGATGCTCAAGCTATAGCAGGGAAATTAAAAGCTCCACTGAAAATGTGGGTATTTTTACCAAAAGAGGGAAATAAAGAGGAAAATGAATAGCTCATTAGAAAAGTTTAATCGTTTAGTAGATGCTCTGCAAGAACTTCCCACAATAGGTAAAAAGTCTGCAACCAGACTTGCATATTTTATGATTATGAACGATACATATGCAGGTATGAAAATTGCACATGCCATTGAAGATGCGCTCGGAAGTTTAAAAAAGTGCAGAGTATGCGGTGGTATGAGTGAAGATGAAATTTGTCATATCTGTTCAGATGAAAATAGGGATACGACACTTTTATGTATGGTGGAAAATGCAAAAGATATTTTACTTTTAGAAGAGAACGGACTGTTTGATGGGAAATATTTTGTTCTTGATTCACTTGAAGAGTTAAGTCTCTCACATCTTGAAGATATTATTCAAAACGGGGTGGAAGAAGTACTTTTTGCACTTACACCTTCTATTGCCAATGATGCAGTTATCTTATATATAGAAGATAAACTGAGTTCTTATAATATTAGTTTTTCTAGAATTGCTCAAGGGGTACCTACAGGTGTAAGTTTAGAAAATATAGACTTACTTTCTTTAACAAGAGCACTAGAAGATAGAGTGAGGGTTTAAAATGAAATATATTGTTTTCTTATTGTTACCGATTATGTTGTTAGCACAAGCTGAGGAAAAAACTGAAACATGGTTTAAAGGTTCTAGTCTTGAAGCATATAAAGTAAATTATATATGTCCATTATCATATACAGACCATAAATATAAGTCTTATTTAAATGATACAAAGTATCACAACACAGAAGTTGAGGTACAGTTTAGTATCAAATATAATATTGTAGATAATCTTTTAGGTTTAGGTGGTAAATATTATCTTTCATATTCCCAACATGCTTTTTGGCAGCTTTATACAAATTCAAAACCATTTAGAGAGAATATATATAATCCGGAAGTATTTGCTAGGTATGATATAAAAAATGAAGATATTCCTAATCTCAAAACATTGCAAATAGGATATGAACATCAATCAAATGGAAATCCAAATACTACATATACTACAGTTGATGGTCAAAGAATACAAAATATTTCAAGAGGAATCAATACACTATATGCATCTTTTGGTTTTGCACATAAAGAACTCTATGCAGATATAAAAATTTGGTATCCTATTTTTTCATTGGATGATAATCCGGATATTATGCATTATATAGGATATACGGGTATTGGACTGAAATATTTTTATAATGATCAAGTTTTCTCTTTAAATGCAAGAGGAAATTTAGCAACTAAAAAAGGCTCAATAGAAGCTGCTTATTCTTATCCTATTGGTCGTTCTGTAAATTTATATACAAAATTTTTTAGTGGATATGCAGAAACCCTAATTGATTATAGAGAACACTTAAATAAGTTTTCAATAGGATTTAGTTTTTCTAGATAAATTTTTAGTAGAGAAAGCTTTTTGTCATCTCTTGTTTGATAGCTTCTTTATTTAATGAATGGTTGGTAAAAAGTTCATTTGCTAATACACCTTGTCCTAAAAGCATATCTGCACCGTCTTTAAAAGGGATGTTTCTCTCTTTTGCGAGTTGTAAAAAAGGTGTCAATTTTCCGTAAATGGCATCTGCTGCATAATTTGTATGTTCTAAAATAGTTTCAATCATCTCTTTTGGTGCTGGAAGATTATCATCTGAAAGGCCTGCACTTGTTGTATTAACAATGAGATCGAATTGTTGAGCAGTAAAACTATCCCAAGAGAAAATTTTACACCCTATCTCTTGAAAATAAGAAAGACGCCCCACAGAACGATTTAAGACACTAACATCTAAAGATTCTTCCAAAAATTTCTGTGAAAGAGCTTTTGCAGTACCGCCGGCACCAATGATAAGTACTTTATTGATATTGCTAAACTCTTCTATACTGAACATAAATCCATCAGCATCCGTGTTATAGCCTATCAGTTTACCATTTTCATTAATAAGGGTATTGACTACACCAACTTTTTTTGCAAAACCACGAACTTCATCACACGCTTCGTAGGCTGCTTCTTTATGAGGAACGGTTACATTTGCACCGCTAAGACCTAAATCGAAAAAAGTTTTTTTGAGCTCTTTACCGTCTAGTAGATGTGTGCGAGTATAGCATGCTTTGTAGTTCAAATTCTTAAAAACACTATTGTGCATTAAGGGACTGCGAGAGTGTGAAACTGGGTCACCGAAGATAGAAAAAAGCTGCATTAGTTTTTGTCTAAGTCTTCTAGTGAGTGGATTAGTGCACCAAGTTTGTTGTTAACTTCAAGATATTCAAGTTCATCAACACTGTCAGCTACAACACCGGCACCTGCTTGTAGCACTACTTTATCAGGTTTTACCAATGCTGTTCTAATTGTAATAGCACTGTCCATATTACCGTCAAATCCAAAGTAACCTATACTTCCGCTGTAAAAACCGCGTTTAAGACCTTCAAACTCTGCAATAAGCTCCATTGCACGAATTTTTGGAGCACCAGTCATAGTTCCGGCAGTGAAAGTAGCCATAAAAAGATCAAACATATCTTTATCTTCTTGGAGTTCTGCTACAACGTCAGACACTATATGCATAACGTGTGAATAGCGTTCAATATGCATCATATTTTCTACTTTTACCGTACCTGTTTTTGCAACACGGCCTACATCATTGCGTCCAAGATCGATAAGCATCAAGTGCTCAGCAAGCTCTTTAGGGTCGGCTAACAGTTCCTCTTCAAGCTCTTTATCACGCTCTTTTGTCTTTCCACGTTTTCTTGTTCCGGCAATTGGGCGAAGAAGGAGTTCACCTTCATCCAGTCTAACCATCACTTCCGGAGATGAACCTACAATGCTAAAATCCTCATACTCCATTAAAAACATATACGGAGAAGGATTTTTCGCGCGGAGAATACGATAAAAACTAAAAGGATCTACCTTGATATTTCTTGTAAAACGATTTGTCATAAGGATCTGAAATACATCACCCGATTTAATCATTTCACGAGACTTTTCGATCATTTCAAAAAACTCTTCTTTTGTATGGGCAAAAGAGCCTTTGTCATTTCCTATATTAAAAACTCTGTGCTTATAAACATATGTAGATTTTAGATGCTCTTCAATTTCAGAAAAATTTTGAGCATAGCTATCTAGTGTAGAAATTAGAGTTACCTTGTTGTTTTTATGTGAATAGATCAGTACCATTTTTGGCAGGATAAGGTCTAAATCAGGAGTTTCAAGCTCATCTTTTAAATTATCCATATAAGGTTTGAGAACTGGCTCAAACACTTTTACCATATCGTAACCAATATAACCGATAAAACCGTCAACATAACCAATATTTAACTCTTTGGCAGTTTCTTTGTATATTTCAGTGTCTATTTTAGAGTAATACTCTTTTAAAAATGTAAAAGGATTTTCATCTTTTGTATGTATTACACCTTGAGCATCAGTATAGATAGTTTGATTATTGTTATATTGCAGTCTTTCTCTCGCACCTATACAGATAAAGCTGTAATTGCCTTCACTTTGGCTTGCACTTTCAAAAAGATATGTAATTTCACCCTGAAATAGTTCTTTGATCTTTGAATAGACCGCTATGGGTGCTAGCTGGTCTAATGTAAACTGTTTATTATGTATCAATTTCTAGCCTGTAAAAATTATTTTAGTTTTACTAAAAATGCGCCCGGTTCTACTTTAGAGCGTAATATTCTTCTAGCATCTCTAGCTTCTTGTTCTGTTGTAAACGGTCCTACAAGCACTTTGTTAAGTGTTTTACCGTTAATTGTTACTTTATGATAAGTATATTTATAACCAAGTTTAGTAATTGAAGTTAAGAATTTTTGATTTGGTTCATATTTCGTAAATGAGCCTACTTGAATATAATATGATGTTGTAGCAGTAGTTTTAATAGGTGTAGTCGTTGGAGCTGGTTTTACAACAGGTTTTTGTTCCTGAACTTTTGGCTTAGTTTGTACAGGTGCCGGTTTTGTTGCAATGTCTTCTTGTGATTCCTCTTTTAGCTTTTGAGCAATTTTATCAAGATCGGCATCGTCTACATTCCCATCTTCTACAACTTCTACTTCTTCAAAAAGTGGTTCTTCTGTTGCTGTAGATTTGTCTGTTATATTGTCATTTTCTTCATCTGTAAGCATTTGTTGCGGTTGTGGTGGAATAACAGCTTGAGGTGCACCGTTAACACTATCCGAACCACATGATTTCATAAGTGTCACAACAGCAATAAGTATGATCCCTAATGTTGCGATAGCAAGCACCATCTTTTTGCTAGAGCTTGAAGAAGAATTTTTATTTAAAACAATATCACTTAGTTCATTATTTTCGTTCATGATTTTACCTCAATAAGTATTTTGTTGGTTTATGATACCAAAATTAGAATAAATAAACAAAATGCGTAGCATTTCTTACATATGTTTAGACCAAGATGCTCCACGCTCTTTGGCATATACTTCATATGGAAGTGTCAGAATATTATATTCATCAGGCATATCGTTATTTGGAAACATTCGCCACTGTTTTGGTTGTTTTGCTGCAAGTTTCATACTTAGCATTTTACCAAGCTGAATGGCTTCTTGCAATGTTGTATGCCCTTTATGGATATACACATGCAGATGCCCCTCGGTTTTTGTTTTGTATGCTGTGAAATTTATAAAACCTTCTTCACGGAGAAGAAGTTGTGTTTTATGATAAAATCTTTCTGGATCTCGGCCATTGTAATCGATCACAATATTTTCTACTTTATTGTGCTTATTTACTAAAGAATGGGCAACCGTAATTTCACCTTTTAGATGTCTGTTAATTACCGATTGTGAAAGGAGTTCATTTACTTTTTCAAATTTGTTATAAAAAGTACGCCCTTTGAAACTAATCTTGTCCACTACTGTATCTCTTTTGATCCAGTAGTGGTCAGTGACCATTTTTATAAGTTTAAGATCCATTGCAGTCATATTAATGCCTGATTAATATGTTGCTTGATTATAAATTACAAAGTTACGTGCTAAAGCTGTTAATTCTTCTTTTACTTTTGCTTGAAGATCAGTGTTGTTAATGTCATCTAAAACATCAGCCATTTTATTTGCAATAATTTCAAACTCTTTCTCTTTCATACCGCGAGAAGTAAGAGCAGGTGAACCTACACGAATTCCTGAAGTAACGAATGGGCTTCTTGTTTCACCTGGAACAGTGTTTTTATTTACAGTAATACCTGCATTACCAAGAGCAGCATCTGCATCTTTACCGCTGAATTCTTTGTTTAAAAAGCTTACAAGTACTAAGTGGTTGTCAGTTCCGCCACTTACAACATCGTAACCGCGTTTGATTAAAACTTCAGCTAAAACAGCAGCATTTTTCTTTACTTGTTTTGCATATTCTTTCCACGCATCACTTAGGTTGTGTTTGAAACCAACAGCTTTTGCAGCAATTACATGAACAAGTGGTCCACCTTGAAGACCTGGGAAGATAGCAGAGTTTATTTTTTTAGCAATATCTTCATCATTTGTCATAATCATACCACCACGCGGTCCTGCAAGAGTTTTGTGTGTAGTTGTTGTAACAACATCAGCATAAGGGAATGGGCTAGGGTGTTCACCAGCTGCTACAAGTCCTGCAATGTGTGCGATGTCAGCGAATAGGATAGCACCAACTTCATCAGCAATTTCGCGGAATTTTTTGAAATCAATTTCACGAGCATAAGCAGATGCACCACATACGATAATTTTCGGTTGAGTGATTTTTGCAATATCTAGTACTCTTTCATAATTGATTCTACCGTCTAGTTCAACACCATATGTAAAAGAGTGGTAGTTTTTACCAGAGAAACTTACTTTAGAACCGTGAGTTAAGTGCCCACCATGGCTTAAATCCATCCCTAGAATTTTATCACCGGCTTGTAAAAGTGCTGCATAAACTGCACCGTTAGCCTGGCTTCCTGCGTGTGGTTGTACGTTTGCAAATTTACAATTAAAAAGCTCACAAGCTCTATCGATTGCTAACTGCTCAACACCGTCAGCATATTCACATCCGCCGTAATATCTTTTTGCAGGATAACCTTCAGCATATTTATTTGTGAAAACGCTTCCCATAGCTTCCATAACTGCTGGAAGTGTAAAGTTCTCAGATGCAATCATCTCTAAATGGTCAGTTTGTCTTTCTAACTCTTTTTCACATAGGTTGTATACTTCTTCATCAAACTCTTTTAAAAAGCTCATACTCTCAAATTCCTCTTATTATAAAATTGTCACGATTATACAAAAAATATCATAATAGAGTTCTGAATGTAGGCTTGATATTAGATATTAATATTTATAAAGGTTAAAATGTGATAACATCCTCTCGTAATACAAAGGAAGGAAGAAAAGTATGATAAAAAATATACTAGCGGTTATAGGTGCTTTAGTATTGGTAGCTATGATAGGATTTTATGCAATGTTCGGCTCGAAAGTTGCTTCACTACATCCAAAAGCAATGCCTGCATTTATGGCTATGTTTGACAATATTTTAACAAACGGTGATCCTGCTCGTGCAATGATGAAAACTTGGGAAGTTCAAGAGGGTATCAGTGGAGACGAAGTAAAAGAATCTATCGAAGCTCTTACTGAAGAGTACAATATGAGACTTACAGGTTATGTAAAAATGTATACAAAAGAGGATGCTGCTCCTGATGAAGTAAAAGAAGCAAGAATTTACTCTTTATGTAACTTAACAACTGCAAAAGTATTTCTAAACTATTCACAATGGTATGGTGGGTTTATGCCTTGTAGAATTATGTATATCCAATATGGAGATGGGCATGCAAATCTAATCAGTATGGATATGACTCTTGCAATTTATGGTGGTAAGCCGTTACCTCCAGAGATGCTTGAAGCTGCATTAAAAGTTAAAGAAGCGATGGAGATGGTTCCAGAGCGTGCTGCAAAAGGTGACTTCTAAACGAAGTCCCTTTCTGTAGAAAAGAAGTAAACTTTTAAAGTTTTCTTTCTTCAGAAAAGATGATAAAAAAATCATCTTATTTTTTATAAAGAGAGTATCTTCACTCTCTTTGAAATTCTCTTATTCCTCTTCATCCTCTGAATGAATTTCATTATGTAAAGGTTTCATAGCAGGGAACAGTAGTACGTCACGGATACTGTGCTCGTTTGTAAGAAGCATTACAAGTCTGTCGATACCGATACCTTGTCCTGCAGTTGGAGCCATACCGTAGCTTAGTGCTTCAACGAAATCACTGTCCATTTCATGCGCTTCATCGTCACCGCTGTCTTTAGCAGCCATTTGCCCTTCAAAACGCTCTAACTGATCAACAGGGTCGTTTAACTCGCTGAATGCATTTGCGATCTCACGACCTGCAATGAACAGCTCAAATCTCTCAGTAATAGCAGGATTTTCATCACTTCTACGTGCAAGTGGAGAGATCTCTACAGGATACTCTGTAATGAATGTAGGATCGATTAGTTTTTCTTCAACGAACTCGTCAAAAAGTTCACCTTGCAGTTGTCCAAGATTCATAGCTGCATTAGCCTCTAGATTTTTTGAACGTAAAAAGTCTAAGATTTTTTCTTTGTCATATACGATCTCTTCAGGAACGCCACCAATCTCTGAAAGTGATTTGATAAGTGGAATCTCTTGAAAGTTGTTAAAGTTTACTTCCATATCACCGTACGGTAAGATTGTAGGAAGATTTAAGTGATCGAAAAGGTAATGAAAATACTCTTTTGTGATCTCTATTAGGTCTTTGTATGTTTTATATGCCCAGTAGAATTCGATCGAAGTAAATTCTGGATTGTGAGTAGCATCCATACCTTCGTTTCTGAAGTTTCTGTTGATCTCAAATACAGCTTCGAATCCACCAACAATAAGTCTTTTTAAATAAAGCTCAGGTGCAATTCTTAGGTATCTGTCAATTCCAAGTGCATTGTGGTGAGTAACGAATGGTTTAGCATTTGCTCCACCTGCAATTGGGTGCATCATAGGAGTTTCAACTTCTAAGAAACCTTTGTCTTCAAAAAATCTTCTTGTAAGTGAAATTACTTGTGAACGGATTTGAAATGTACGACGTACTTCAGAGTTCATGATTAGGTCAAGGTAACGTTTTCTGTATCTAGTCTCTTTATCTGTAATCCCGTGGAATTTTTCAGGAAGAGGAGAGATCGCTTTTGTCAATAAATGTAACTCATCAACGTGTAAAGAAAGTTCCCCTTTACCAGTTACGAATGGGTATCCTGCAACTTCGATAATGTCACCAACTTCAATGTTTTTCTTGAAAGTTTCATTGTAAAAACCTTCAGGAAGATTGTCTCTAGCGATGTAAACCTGTAACATTCCGCTTTCATCTTCGATCTTTGCAAAACTTGCTTTACCCATAATACGAAGAAGTTTAATACGACCGCTTACAGTATAGTTGCGTTTTTCATCACGCTTCTCTTCTTTATCAAAAATATCTTGGTTTACGTTAATATATTTAGCAATTGTAGTATTTCTTTTTGAGTTATTAGAATACGGGTTAAAACCAGACTCTTTTAACGCTTTTGCTTTTTGGATTCTTTGTTGTACAAATTTATTGTCAAAAGTCAAAAATTATTCCTTTAATGTTTAGATTTTTTTATTTTTCTTGGCAAGCTTTGCAGATACCGTAGATCTGCATAGAATGATCGATCATTTTAAAACCGAGCTCTTCAGTGATTTTGTGTTGACGTTTTTCTATCTCTTCATCAACAAATTCAGTAATCTGACCACACTCTGTACAGATTAAATGGTCATGGTGATCTTTTGCACCAAGTTCATACTTTTTCCCTTGGGCACCGAAAGATAATGAAGTAACTATATGAGAATCTTCCAGTAAAGAGAGAGTTCTGTATATAGTTGCAATACCTGTATTTAACTCAGGGTATTTTTCCTGAATAATTCTATGCAGTTCTTCTGGTGTTAAGTGCTCATCTGAATTATATAGTGTTTCTAAAATAACTTCACGCTGGATAGTGAACTTTAAATTGTTTTTTTTGATAAGGTTTTTAAAATCATCAAGCAGTTGATTATACTCTATCGTTCTGTCATTAAAGTTCGTAGTTATATCAGACATTATTTTTTCTCTTTGTTGGTTGTATTCGTTTCAATCGTAGAATTTATATCAGCGATTTTTTCTTTAATTGATTCACCAACAATCTCTTGAGTAGTTTTTTCAACCATCTGTGTAGCTTTGTCGATACTTTCGTTAATGTCAACAACCTCTTCAACAGGATCTATTTTCATAATAAATCCACCCGTTGAGACTAGAACCGGATATAAAACACTGTTTTGCATTACAGAATCCATCGTCGGTTTTAAAGATTTGATATTGCTGATAGCAAAAGCAATTACTGCAGCGATTAGGAAAAATTTGCTAGCACCAAAGGCAAAACCTAGAATTTTATCCAGTGCTCCAAGACCGCTGAGTTTGCTCAGCTTTTGAAAAACTATACCAGTTGCGATCATAACAAGCCAAAAACCAAGCAGTGAAACTATAAAGCCCGTAAAACTGATAGCCGACTCATTAGAAAATTTAAAGATATGGTCACTTAGATATTGTCCGACATCATCACCTAATCTTGAAGCGATAAAAATACCACCAATGATTCCGATAAGTCCAAAAATCTCTTTAAAAAAACCATTTATGATCCCTTTAAGACCAAGCAGAAGAATAATAACTCCAGCTACTATATCAAAATAATTTAAGTCCATTTTATTTTATTTCCGTATTCATTTGATTTTTACCGTTCTTTTTAGATCTGTATAAAGCCATATCTGCTCTTTCCAATAGATCTACAGGAGTGTCTCCTTCATGGAATTTAGTACTCCCTATACTTACGGTTACCTGCAACGTTGTCCCTTTGTAAATAAGTTTGTTACTACTAACGAGTTTTAAAATTCTATGTGCGATTTGTAAACAGCTGTCATTGTCGATTCTATTAAGAATAATTACAAACTCTTCACCGCCGTATCTGAAAATCTTATCCCCGTCACGTAGTGTTTTTTTAAGAAGATTTGTAATGAAAATCAGTACTTTATCTCCGGCAACATGTCCGTAAGTGTCATTGATATTTTTGAAATCATCAATATCTAAGATCAGAAAATGCATATCCTCTTGGATTTTTTCTTTGTCACATAATTGTGTCAGATATAAATTAAATGCACGACGGTTATATGTTTTAGTCAATGAATCGAGTTGAGAATTTTCTTCTAACTCCTTGATTCTTGCATGTAGGTTTTCTATAACGGAGTTTGCTCTTTTTACTTCAAAAGTCATATGTTGATGAAGTTCATCAAACTTTTCTGTAATAACTTTAGAATCAACCATTGCAGAATTTTTATATTCTTCTAAATTTGCTTGATGTTTTTCTGTAAGATCTAAAAATTTATTATTTGTTTCTTGATAAGATGATATTCCCTGTTCAGCAATGATTTTATAGGCATTTGTAAATGCTTGTTGTGCATGTTCAATCGTATCCATCTGATTTTCATTAAGAGATTGGATAGTGAGAACTGCATCTTGAAGATACTCTGCTACTTGATCTTTATTTGGGGATTCTTGCGCGTCAATATTGTCTATTAAATCGTTATATAACTGCGTTACAAGAGATTTTAATTCATCTTTTTTCAATTCGAAAGCTCCGGAAAATTAATGAAGTGATTATACAAAAATAAACCATAAAAAAAACTTTTATATAAAAAATAGCTGAAAATGAACGGAACTCATACTGATTTTAACTATATTAGGATAGAATTGCGAAAAATAAGAATTTAAGGTTATAACTATGAGTATATGGACCCCATCAAGCTGGAGAGGAAAACCAATTTTACAACAGCCAACTTATCCTGATCAAAAGAAGTTGGAAGATGTTCTATCGGAGCTAAAAAACTATCCACCACTAGTGTTTGCTGGAGAGGTTCGTTCACTAAAAGAACAGTTAGCACAAGTTGCAAACGGAAAAGCATTTTTACTACAAGGTGGTGATTGTGCTGAAAGTTTTAGTGAATTTCATGCAGATAACATTCGTGATACTTTTAAAGCTTTAATGCAAATGGCAGTTGTGATGACATATGCCGGTGGTCTTCCGGTTGTAAAAGTTGGACGTCTTGGCGGTCAATTTGCAAAACCTAGATCAAGTGATACTGAAACAATTGACGGTGTTACGTTAGATTCTTACCGTGGTGATATTATCAACTCTGTTGATTTTAATTCTGCATCACGTGTACCGGATCCTGAACGTATGATCAAAGCATACAATCAATCTACATCAACACAAAATCTTTTACGTGCATTTGCTTCTGGAGGTTTAGCAGATCTTCATCAAGTACACAAATGGACTTTAGATTTTGCTCATCAAGGTGATGTAACACAAAAGTACGAAAAACTTGCAGATGATATTCAGCAGTCACTTAAATTCATGGAAGCATGTGGAATTACATCTAAAACGTACAGAACTCTTCGTGAAACAGATTTCTTTACATCTCACGAAGCTCTTTTACTTCCATATGAAGAAGCGTTTACAAGAAGAGATTCAATTACAGGTGATTGGTACAATGTAGCAGCACATATGGTTTGGATCGGTGATAGAACTCGTCAGCTTGACGGTGCTCACGTTGAATACATGAAAGGGATTAAAAACCCTATCGGCATTAAAGCAGGACCATCTATGGATCCTGAAGATTTAATTCGTCTTGCAAACGCAGTGAATCCTGAAAATGAGGCAGGTCGTCTAAACATTATTGTTCGTATGGGTGCAAACAAAGTAGCCGAAGGTATGCCTTCACTTATTCGTGCTGTTGAGAGAGAAGGTTTAAATGTAGTTTGGTCATGTGACCCGATGCATGGAAATACAATCAAGTCTTCAAATAACTATAAAACTCGTCCGGTTGATGATATCTTAACAGAGATGAAACAGTTCTTCCAAGTACATAAAGCTGAAGGAACTCACGCAGGTGGTGTTCACTTAGAGATGACAGGGAAAAACGTTACTGAATGTATTGGTGGTGTATTTACGGTAACTGAAGAAGATTTAAGTTCACGTTATCATACACACTGTGATCCTCGTCTAAACGCTGATCAATCTTTAGAGCTTGCATTCTTAATTGCAGATTCTTTAAAAGAAGCACAAAAGTAGAGAGAACCTTCCTCTACTTTTTTATACTACCGCAATAATCCAAAAACTTCCAAAAACTAAATAGATAAAACTGTTCAGCAGTGTAATAATTCCCCCGTATTTATATACTTCGTTTGAGAGAATATACCCAGAACCTAAATAGATAACATTTGCAGATGAACCTTGCGGTGTGATCATAGCATTAAAATTTGTTGCAAACAGAAGCATGAGTGCTAAAAGCTCAGCAGGTACACCGGTATTTACACCTACACCTAAAAAGACTGAAAACAGTGCAAGCATTTGAGCTGTTTGTGAAACAAAGAAGTAGTGGATAAATACATAGGCAAGAACCAGTAAAACATATACCATCTGCCATGAATATCCTATAACAAAAGTTGAGATGTGATCACCTAACCAAGACATAAATCCTAAATGGTTTAACTCTGAACTCATAGAATATAAAATAGCAAACCATATAAGCGTGCCGAGTGCACGTCCTTCATGAGCGAGATCATCCATAGTAAAAATATTGCTTATCATCAGTGCAGCCAGCCCTAAAAATGCCACTGCCGTTTTGTCAAATCCAAAAACAGGGGAGAGCACCCATAGTGTTACCATTGCTATAAAAGTAAAGCCCATAATGTATTCGTTCTTATGTATATTACCCATATGCTCTAGCTCTTGTTTTGCAATTTCTGGAGCATTCGGTGTGTGTTTGATCTCAGGAGGAAAGAGTTTAAAAAGTACCCAGGGAATAGCTATAAAAGCTAGTAGGGTAGGCAAAAATGCGGCCAAAGCCCATGAACCAAAAGAGATGTTGACTCCAAACTCTTGCGCCATCTTCACACCGGCAGGATTTGCAGCCATTGCAGTAAGCCACATTGCAGATGAGATAGTGATCCCAGCCATTGAGGTCATCATCAAATAAGCTCCGAGTTTTTTACGAGTTCCGTCCGCTACTTTCGAACCGCTGTCAGCTGCTAGAGCATTGACGATAGGAAACAATACACCGCTACGTGCCGTATTGCTTGGAAAAGCAGGAGCTATAAACATATCTGCCGCTATCATTGAATACCCGAGTCCCAAAGAGGATTTACCAAATTTTTTGATGATTAAAAAAGCAATTCTTTTACCAAGACCAGATTTGATAACACCGCGGGCAATTAAAAAAGCAACAATGATGAGAAGAATAAAGCTTTGAGAAAAACCACTGTAGGCTTCTTTTGGTGTTAACGTCGTCGTTAGTACGCTAAAACTAAGCCCTATGATTGATGCGGTAAATATAGGAAAAGCTTCGAGAATAACAGCTAAAATAATTGAGATAAAGATTGAAAAAAGATGCCAGGCTTGGAGTGTCAGTCCATCGGGAGTAGGAGAGAACCATAATGCAACTCCAAAGATGAAGATGAAAAGTTGTTTGAGATGTATAATTTTATTAGAGTGTTTATGATGAGCCATTTTCTATCGCCTCTACTTTTTCTTCAATAGTTAAAAGCTCTTCCACCTTCTCTTCATAGAGGGCTTCAAGTTCTTCTAATTCTTTTGCTAAAACTGAAATACCAATCTCTTCATAGCATGCAGGATTTGCCAAACAGTTGTTCTTTTCCTCGATCTGTAATTCCAATGCTTCAATCTCGGCAGGGAGTTTTTCAAGAGCAATTTTCTCTTTATATGTCAGTTTGACAGGTTTTGGTTTCTCTTTGATTTCCTCTTTTGGCTTTTCTTCAATAACCAAAGCCTCTTTTTCCATCTCATCTAGTTCATGGAGTTCTTTTTCAAGTTCAAGATACTCACTGTACTGTTGATACGACTCTTCGATTGTTTTGTCTTTTTTAAAGATGAAGAGTTTTTTTGCAATTTTGTCTACAAAGTATCTATCGTGACTTACAAGTATTACCGCACCAGGAAAATTTGTAAGTTGTTCTTCCAAGATATTGATCGTTGGAATATCGAGATCATTTGTAGGCTCATCGAGAATTAAAATATCTACTTTTTTAGTAAAGAGCAGGGCAAGTGCTACACGGTTTTTTTCCCCACCGCTAAGCACACCGATCTTCTTGTCTAAAAACTCTCTCGGGAATAGAAAGTTTTTGAGGTATCCGTATACATGTAAATCTTTTCCCTGTACACTTACACGATCACCGCCGTTTGGACAAAAAGTCTCAATAAGGTTTTTGTCATCGTCAAGCATCTCACGGTGCTGATCGAAGTAGCCTACTGTAAATTCCCCTTTTTTAATTTTCCCGGATATAGGTTTGATACGCCCCAGCAATACTTTTAAAAGAGTTGATTTTCCACTTCCGTTTGGACCTACGATTGCGATTACGTCTTTTTGTAAAATCCTTGTTGTAAAATCGTGTAATAACTCTTTATCACCTAGTTTTACATGTAAATCTTCGATCTCAAAAAGCATTTTTTGTTTGTTTATACTTTTGTCACGGTTGAAGTGTTTAGCTTCACGCTGTAACTCCATAGACATTTTTCTGATCTTTGAGGGGTTGCTTTTTGCAGCTTCACGTAACTCCATTAAACGTTCTTTACGTCCTTCATTACGTTTAAGCCTTGCTCTAACACCGCGTGAATACCACTCATTTTCACGTTTAAGTAACGAGAGAAGTGTTTCATGTTGTTTTTGAAGATTTTGCAGGTACTGCTCTTTTTGTCTTAAGTAGTCACTGTAACCACCTTTGTATTCCCTAAGGGCACAATCTTCAACTTCAATCGATTTTGTTGCTACACGATCTATGAAGTAACGGTCGTGGGAAATAAATACAAGAGTAAATTTCTCTTTTAAAAGAAGCTCTTCCAAAAACTCAACCATATATACGTCAAGGTGGTTGGTAGGCTCATCAAGGAGAAGTACATCAGGTTTTTGCAGCAGAAGTGAAGCAAGAGCTACACGTCTTTGTTCCCCTCCGCTGAGAAGCGCTATCGGTTTGTCCTCATATTGTTTGAGATCAAAGTGCTGAATAATACGCTCGATCTTATCATCTAAATTCCATGCAGAATGGTGTTCGATGTAGTTAGAGAGTTTTTCATGTTCTTTTAAAAGTGTCTTATTTTCAAAATCTTCAGCTAAAAGATTTGTAAGCTCGTTATAGCGATCTTTTGCGGCGTTAATCTCTTTTAAACCTGCTTCTACGGCTTCGCGGACGTTATGCCCTTCTTCAAAAACAGGGCGTTGATCAAGCATTTTGACTTCAATATCGTTTTGTACAATGCGTCTACCCTCATCAGCATCTAGCGAGCCGTTGACTATCTTCATTAAAGTCGATTTACCGCTACCGTTTTTTCCGATGATAACGATACGTTCACCTTCATCGACATGGAAGTTCACTTCAACCAAGATTTTTTGTGCAGAGTAATGTTTTGAGATATTTTGTAAGTCTATTAGTGCCATAAAATTGTTCTTATTTTTTTGTCGAAATTATAACTTTCTTTAGCTGTGAGAACACTTTTTCAACTCCTAAAACCAAAGCCCCAAGAATAAGTCCGATCAGAAGTTCCGATAGCATAGTCGGCAGAAAATGAAATAGCTCATGGAGTTGGTGCCAGTTGTGCATATAGATTCCTCCTGCAACTAAAAGCATAGCAAGAGTACCGATAATCGTAAGTGATTTGATCACTTTTGGCAGGGAACGTACAAGCATTAAACCGATACCTTTACGAAACTTATTTGTCTCTTTTGCAGTTGCAATGAGATGAAAACCGATATCGTCCATACGTACAATAAGAGTTACTATCCCATATACACCGATAGTTGCTAAAAAAGCTACTATAGTTACGGCAATGATCTGAGTTGCTAGTGTTTCATTCAGCACTACACCCAAAGCCATGATGACGATCTCTATTGAGAGAATAAAATCTGTTTTAATGGCAGACTTGATCTTCTCTTTTTCTATATAGAGTATTTCATCTTCGCTTAGGTGCAAGTCGGGGTTTTCATGTTTATGATGTTTGTGTGGCATGATCCATTCTAAAACTTTTTCAGCTCCTTCAAAAGCTAAATAAGCTCCACCGAGCATAAGTATTGGAATAATAGCCCAAGAAGCAAAATAGCTGAGTAAAAATGCAAGAGGTAAGATGATGAGTTTATTTATAAATGAGCCTTTTGTAATTGCCCATAGAACAGGGATCTCACGGGAAGCTGCAAAGTCAGAAGCTTTTTGTGCATTGACAGCCAAGTCGTCACCTAAAATACCCGCTGTTTTTTTAGTAGCGACTTTTGTCATAGATGCCGCATCATCTAAAAGAGTTGCAATGTCGTCAAAGACTGCGAAAAAACCACCTGTCATTATTTATATTCTCCTTCGTAACAAAAATGTTTTGCAGTATACCAAGCAGCAATACCTTGATCGTTATAGTTGTATTCCCTTTGTTGTACAGGGATAGAATCATTTCGAAGTTTTGAGCGGATAATACCGATAATTACAAAACCTAAAAGAAGTGTCAAAACAGCAATAAACCACCCCTCAAAGTACCAAACTAAGGCACTAACCGGATAGATTGAAAACTGTAAAAATAAACGCAATAAAAGAGCAATTGCTTTGCAGCGTTTGGAGAGCAGTTTCGGTGTTGGTTGTATCATATCAATAAAGTCTGAATTATTCATATGAGTATTATATCCAAAGGAATTAAGTATAATCATAAGTATGAAGAAAATTATTTTACTAATATTTATCGTTTTTAGTACTTTTGCAGATGAACATGCCGTTGTATTTATGTATCATCATTTTGGAAATGAAAAGTATCCTTCAACCAACGTTACAAAAGAGCAGTTTCAAGCACAATTAGATTATCTATTCAAAAATAATTATAATGTAGTCAAACTCTCAACAGTTATAAATTTGTTAAAACAAAACAAACCTTTACCGCCGAAAACAGTAGTACTTACAATTGACGATGCTTACAAGTCTGTTTATACCGTAGCGTTTAAGATGTTGAAGAGGTATAAATATCAATGTACTGTTTTTGTAAATACACATGCAGTTGATGTGGGATCAAAATTCTATATGAGTTGGGATGAGATGAGAGAGATGCAAAAGTACGGAATTGAGTTTTCCAATCACTCTTATTCACATCCATATTTACTTCAAAAAAAAGATCTCTTAAACAAAGAGATTCAATATGCACAAAAAAGACTACAGGAGGAACTTGGCAAACATACCAATGAAAACCCTAAAATGTTTTCATATCCGTTTGGAGAGTATGATGAGGAGCTGCAAAACTATTTAGAAAAAAATAGTTATGTAGGGATTACGCAAACATCTGGAGTACTGTACAAAGGAAATCTCAATCATGTTCCTCGTTACCCTATGGCAGAACGATATGCAGCTCTAGAAGAGTTTGCTTTAAAACTAAACACTTTACCTCTACCTATAAACTCCATACAAGAATATATGACCAATAACCCTCCAACACTGCAAATTAAGCTCAAAAAACATATGGGTATCAGATGTTACTTATCTAGTGGAGAACCTATAGATGTTAAATGGTTGGATGATACTACGTTTCAAACAAAATCCAAAGAAAAAATCAGATTCAGAAGGGAAAAATATACATGTACGGCTGAAGCAGAAAATGACAAATGGTATTGGTATAGCCATTTATGGATTTTCAAAGACTAAATATACTTTAGTCTTACTGACTAAACTTAATTGATATTATTTGCATCCATTTACGTTTTTTTGCTAAAATCACATAAATTTACAAAAAAAGGAAGATAAATGGCAACACATAAGTTTCAAACTGAAGCAAATCAAATACTACATTTAATGATTCACTCACTCTATTCAAATAAAGAGATTTTTTTACGTGAGCTAATCTCTAATGCCTCGGATGCATTGGACAAACTTAATATGCTCCATTTAACAGATGATAAATACAAAACTATAAACTTTAATCCTCGTATCGATTTAGTACCGAACAAAGATGAAAAAACATTAACAATTATAGACAGCGGTATCGGTATGAACGAAGAGGACCTAATGAATAACTTAGGTACGATCGCAAAGTCAGGTACAAAAGCGTTCTTAGAGTCTTTAAGCGGTGATCAAAAACAGGATTCTCAACTGATCGGACAATTCGGAGTAGGTTTTTACGCAGCATTTATGGTAGCTGGTAAAGTTGAGGTTACTACGAAAAAAGCCGGTGAAGAGAAAGCGTACAAGTGGGTCAGTAACGGTTCGGGTGAATTTGACATCGAAGAGGCAACAAAAGAGTCTCACGGTACTGAGATCAAACTTTTCCTTAACGATGATGAAACAGAGTTTACTGAAACTTTCAGACTTGAATCTCTGATCAAAAAATACTCTAACCATATTCCGTTTGCGATATTTATGGACAAAGAAAACTATATCCCTGCAAAAACAGATGATGAAGGGAATGAAACTGAGCCTGCTAAAACTGAAGTAAACAATGAGCAGATCAATAAGGCAAATGCACTTTGGAGTATTGCAAAATCTGAAGTTTCTGATGAAGAGTACAAAGATTTTTACCAAACAATCGCGCATTCTAGCGAAGAGCCTTTAGCTTGGATGCACAATAAAGCAGAAGGTGCAATCGAATATACGACACTTTTCTACATCCCAAGCAAAGCACCTATGGATATCTACAGAGTAGATTATCAGTCAGGTATCAAACTGTACATCAACCGTGTATTTATTACAGATGATGAAAAAGAATTAATGCCGACATACTTAAGATTTTTACGCGGTGTAATCGATTCAAAAGATTTACCTCTAAACGTATCTCGTGAGATCTTACAAAGCAATGCAGTAATGGCAAAAATCAAAAATGCTTCAGTGAAAAAAGTACTTTCAGAGCTTGCTAAAATGATGAATAAAGAACCTGAGAAATACGATACTTTCTATAAAGAGTTTGGAAATGTACTTAAAGAAGGACTTTATAATGATTTTGGAAACCGTGAAAAGATCTTAGAGTTATTAAAGTTCAATACACTTAATTCAAATGAGCAAACATCGATCGAAGAGTTTATAAAAAATGTAGATGAAGATAAAAAAGAGATCTACTATATTACTGGAAAATCTTCACTTGATATGCTGAAAAAATCTCCTGTATTAGAGAAGTTTAAAGCAAAAAATATCGACGTACTTGTTCTAAATGAAGAGGTAGACACGATCATCTTCCCAATGGTTACAGAATACAAAGACTACAAACTTGTAAATGTTACGGATGCAAAGTTAGAAGAGAGTGAAGAGGAGCAAAAAGCGAAAGAGGAACTTTCAAAAGAATACGAAGGTTTCACAAACGAGATCAAAGAGCTTCTAGGTGAAGAGGTAAAAGCTGTTGAAGTTGCTCCTGAACTTGTTGAATCTGCTGTTGCAATTAAAGCAGATAAAGAAGATCCTGCTTATATGATGGCACAAATGATGAAACAGATGGGTCAAGGCGGTGATGTGCCAGAACCTGCACCAATTTTACAAGTAAATCCAAATCATGATCTGATCAAAAAACTAAAAGAGTCAGCTGATCAAAATCTAATTGCAGATGCTGCACACGTACTTCTTGACCAGGCAAGACTGTTTGACGGTCAGGAGTTAAAAGATACGGCAGACTTTGTTACAAGATTAAACAGAATTATCACAAAAGCCCTCTAAAAACCGCTTATGGGTGTATTTGTAGCACCCATAAGGATTTATTATGAATATTTTCCTTTAAAAAACACATCTTCGTTAAAAAATATGCTATCTTATTGTTTATGTTAGAGAAACTCAATTATTATCTTACGGATATACAACAAACTGATCCTATTACATTGTCACAACAAGCAGAATTACTATGTCATGAATTGGCGGTATTTGAACTTTCAAATTTAAAAATAGAAGGTTATGATTATGATCCGGCCATCGCAATAGAAGAGCTGGGATTAGATGCAGAACTTGTGGATCATCTAGTAGAAGATTATGTTGAACAGATCACAAAATCTGTCGTTCAGTTTGAAAAGTATTTAAAAGAGTTACAAAACTCAAAAGCTAATTCAAAAGATTTAGACTATACACCATTTAGAGAACTTGCACATAAAAATTTAGGTGTAGCAAGAAACTTACGTATTCATGATGCGCAAATTTTATTATATGAGTTGATGAAAAAAGATGATTTAGATTATCTTGTACATTGCTTAGAAGCGTTAAAATACTGTGCAATAAAACTAAAGCCTCAAAGAGCGTACGATACTTTGAAACTCTTGGCTATTAAAAATGCTTTATAGCATTATCTATTTTTCATAGATTCAGCAATTTTTTCAAGTTTTCCTTGAGGTTTTTTTATTACGATAGGTTCAGGAGCGTCTTTGACAGGAAGAGCAAAAGCAAGAATTATGAAAATAAATGAAAAAAGTATCCCGCTTAAAATACTCAGAACTAGTTTTAGTTTAAAATCACTCATTAATAACCTCAAAGTTTGGTTGTTAATTATACCATTATTTACTCTTGATGCAAAAGAACCGACAATGTTAATGTTAAAAGGGAATTTAAGTAATGCTTTACAGGAGTTTCAAGTTCTGCCTGATTACTCTTTTCAATGTAAACCTTATGGAATTACAACGGTTGATGAGCTATTAAACTCTAAAAAAACGACTAAAGAGTGTAAAAACGTATTGAAAAAGTTTTACGTACAAAATCCTGAACTGTATAATTTACATTACCATGTGCTTCACAGAAAGTCTTTTTACCATCTAGAGTATGAAAACAAAAGTTGTATTATATATGCAAAAGGGGAGTTGACATATTCAGAAATCTTGCTTAAAGAGGGAGCTGCTCTAATTCAAAAAGATCTGAAAAATGAAGTTTTTGAACCAAGATTTCAATCAGCACAAAGAAGTGCAGAGTTAAGAAAAAAAGGGATTTTTAAAGATCCTAATGTGTTGCGTTGTGTAACAACGGATTAATTTTCTCTTTTATGAGTGTGTGTCATATAGATCCAAAACTCTTTATGAGAGTACCCTTTATTTAAAAAGAAAAATTGAAGTACAGCAACTCTGTAAAGTGTTACCGCCATTTTTGCATAAGGTATAAAAAGACTGAGACTTACCCATAATGACTGTTCTTTGTCCCCTTTAGACTCAATCATCTCCTTCATACCGATGTTTTTACTCAAATAAAGGCCAAAAAGCATTGAAAATACGAAGTTTAAGATAAGACCAAAAATCATATATGCTATAAATGTTTGTTCGTACATACCAGCTATCATAATGTTTCCTATTGTAAAAAATTTGTTTGTTTTTATAATGGAAGTGTATCAAAAAGATCTTTACGAAATTTTTAGTTTTTTTTTCTGAACAAAAAAGTAACACTCTTTTCATTTTTGTCAATTAACAGAATATTAAAAACTTTCTTTAAACATCTTTTTACTATACTAAGTCGACAAATTATGGATAAAGGTAAAATTTATGGAAACTAACCTCGTAATTGAGGGGATGAAATTTATGTTATTAGGAATGGGGACAGTATTTTCGTTCTTGATCATTATGATCTTATGTATGAATGCTATGTCTAAAATTGTACATAAATTTTTCCCTGAACCACAAGCTAGTGCGGATGTTAATACAACAAGTGCACCTGCTCAAGACAAAAAAAAGATAGTTGCAGCAATTACGGCAGCTATTAAATATCATAGAGAGGGTTAATAATTATAATGGCTAAAAAATTTATTGATATAATGGATACAACTTTTAGAGACGGTTTCCAATCAGTTTTTGGTGGTCGTGTACTAATGGATGATTTCTTTCCAGCAGTAGAAGCCGCAAAAACAGCTGGAATTACACACTACGAATTTGGTGGGGGAGCTAGATTCCAATCGTTATACTTCTACTTAAGAGAAGATGCGTTTGAGATGATGGATAAATTTCGTAAGATTGTGGGACCTGATGCAAACTTACAAACATTAGCTCGCGGTGTAAACACGGTAATGTTAGATACAGGTTCAAAAGATCTTATCGATCTTCATGCAAAAATGTTTAAAAAACACGGTGCAACTACAATTCGTAACTTCGATGCATTAAACGATGTTGAAAACTTAAAGTATTCAGGTGAGAGAATCACTCATCACGGACTTAAGCATGAAGTAGTTGTAACTATGATGGATTTACCACCGGGATGTCACGGAGCACACACTGTAGAATTTTATGAAAAAACTCTTCGTGATATCTTAGATAGCGGTATTCCATACACAAGTGTATGTTTTAAAGATGCATCAGGTACTTCTAATCCGCAAAAAGTTTTTGAAACTATTCAAATGGCTAGAAAACTTCTTCCAGACGATACACATATCCGTTTACATACTCATGAAACTGCTGGTGTTTCTGTAGCTGCTTATATGGCTGCTTTAGAAGCTGGTGTTGACGGTATCGATTTAGCAGCTTCACCTGTAAGTGGTGGAACAAGTCAACCGGATATGCTTACAATGTTACATGCTACTAAAGGTATGGATTTTGATCTTGGTGGTTTAGACATCGGTAAAATCTTAACTTATGAAAAAGAACTTCAAGGATGTTTAGAAGATTATTTCTTACCACCTGAAGCTACTATGGTTTCTCCAATTATTCCATTCTCACCAATGCCGGGTGGTGCACTTACTGCAAACACTCAAATGATGCGTGATAATGATATTATGGATAAATTTCCAGAAGTAATCGCAGCTATGCAAGAGGTTGTTGAAAAAGGTGGATATGGTACATCTGTAACTCCAGTTTCACAATTTTATTTCCAACAAGCATTAAACAACGTAATGCAAGGTCCATGGAAAGCTATTGCTCCAGGTTACGGAAGAATGGTTCTTGGATATTTCGGTAAAACTCCTGTTGCTCCGGATCCAGAGATTGTAAAAATTGCTTCTGAGAAATTAGGTTTAGAGCCTACAACAGAAAAAGCACTTGATTTAGCTGACGCTGATCCTGCAAAATCTTTAGAGAGCTGGATTAACGTACTAAAAGAAGAAGGTATTGAAATTACAGAAGAAAATATCTTCATTGCAGCAGCATGTCAAGAAAAAGGTATCGCTTTCCTAAAAGGTGAAGGTGAATTAAACGTAAGAAAATTATCTCAAATGAAAAAAGATTGTAAGGAAGGTAATAAAGAAATGAGTGGAAACTATACAGTAGTAGTAGACGGACAAAAATTTAGTGTTCAAGTTGCAGAAGGTAACGCAGATATTCAAGTAACAGCGGTTAATGGTGAAAGTGTAGCTCCAGCAGCTGCAGCTCCAGCAGCAGCAACTTCAGGTGACGGTGATCCAATCAAAGCTTTACTTCCAGGAAATGTATGGAAAATCGTTGCTAATCCAGGTCAAAGCGTAAATGAAGGTGATGTGATTATGATCCTTGAATCTATGAAAATGGAAATTGATGTTGTTGCTCATCGTGGTGGTGTAATTAAATCAATTAACGTAGCTACAAATGATAAAGTAGTTGAAGGTCAAGTAGTAGCAGTACTAGGGTAATCGGTATGAAAAATATAGTACTAAAACTTGTCGCGTTTATGATGCTGTTTGCTTTTAGCACAACTAGTGCTATGGCTTCAGGTCATGAGGCTGTTGCTACAGATGCTGCATCTACACACCAAGAGGAAAACTATCAAGCAAAACCTTTTGGTGAGATGATTGTAGGCTTTTTAAAATCAACAGGTGTTGTTGCACTGGTAAATCCTAATCCGGATGAATTAAGTGCTACTGGTGAAAAAATGAGTGATTTTCATAAAGGTTTAGGCCGTGTAATTATGATCCTGGTAGTATTTTTACTATTTTGGTTAGCAATTGCTAAAGGGTTTGAACCGTTATTACTTTTACCAATCGCATTTGGTGGTTTACTTGCAAACATTCCAGTTGCAGGAATTGGTGGTGAACACGGATTCTTAGGTGTAATTTATCATATGGGTCTTTCAAACGAGATGTTCCCAATCATTATCTTTATGGGTGTTGGTGCTATGACAGACTTCGGTCCGCTATTATCAAACCCTAAAACTGCATTACTTGGTGGTGCTGCACAATTCGGTATTTTTGGAACACTTGTAGGTGCTGTTGTTTTAGCAGATATGGGACTTGTTGATTTTACACTAAAACAAGCATCAGCTATATCAATTATCGGTGGAGCTGACGGTCCGACATCTATCTTTATTGCTACAAAACTTTCACCTGAACTTTTAGGTGCAATTGCAGTTGCTTCTTATTCATATATGGCTATGGTACCTATTATCCAGCCTCCGATTATGAAAGCATTAACAACTGAAAAAGAGCGTAAAATTAAGATGACGACATTACGTCACGTATCTCGTTTAGAGAAATTAGTTTTCCCTATCGTTGTATTAGTACTTGCTATTTTAGTATTACCTGATTCAACACCTCTAATCGGTGCGTTTATGTTCGGTAACTTCTTAAAAGAATCTGGTGTAGTAGAGCGTTTAAATGATACATTACAAAATGCACTTATTAACATTACAACTATTTTCTTAGGTCTTGGTGTTGGTTCGAAACTAGCAGCAGATCAGTTCTTAGTTCCTGAAACTATGTTCATTATGGCTCTTGGTATCGTTGCATTCGGTGTTGGTACTGCAGCTGGTGTACTTATGGCAAAACTAATGAACTTATTCCCTGGACACAAAATTAACCCATTAATTGGTTCGGCTGGAGTTTCAGCAGTTCCTATGGCAGCTCGTGTATCAAATAAAGTTGGTATGGAGTATGACAGAACAAACATGCTATTAATGCATGCAATGGGTCCAAACGTTGCAGGTGTTATCGGTTCAGCAGTTGCTGCCGGTGTTTTAATCTCACTATTTCAATAATAGTTGAGATTAAAAAAAAGATGCGAAATCGCATCTTTTTCTTTCTCTTGTTTTCTTCTTTTAGCTTATTGAATTAATGACGCAATTAACGGAATGATATTATGACTTTTTGTCTTATCGATAAAACCGTCAGCTCCTAAGTCTTCTGCTTCACGTCTATTGTTTTCTCCGGTCATAGAACTGTTCACGATAATAGGTATCTCTTTTGTGAAAGGATTCGATTTTAGAAGCTTTATAACAGTGAATCCTGACATTTCCGGCATCTCTATATCTGTAATAATAGCCGCAATGTTGTCTACATCTTCACCTAAAGACTTAAGATAGTTTACGAGCTTTTCTCCATTGTCAAATAATTTCATATTAAGATGAGCATTTTTAAAGATTTGAACAAGATGTTTTTGTGCAGTTTTAGAATCTTCTGCAACAAGTACAGTTCCTTTTTTAAGTTTTTCCGGAATAGTAATCTCTTTAAGTGCAGCAGTATCTTGTTCAATATCGACAAGTGCCTGAGGAATAACATCGGCTAAGAGTTTTTCATAATCTAGAACTAAACATAAACTACCGTCTTCGAGTCTTGTATCGTTAATAACGACACCATCTTCTTTTAGTCTATAACTATCTGGTGCATGCATCTCATTCCAGTTCTTTTTAATAACTCTGAAAGCGTACATAATACGTAGCCCGATGATAACTCCGTTAAAGTCACATATAAGTATATCGGAGTTGGCAATATCTTCCTTTGAAAGATTTACACCCAGCCATTTAGGTAAATTAAGTAAAGGAATTTGTAATCCTCGAAGAATAATAGTTCCTTCTAAAAGAGGATGGGATGAAGGTATTTGAGTCAAGTAGTGATTCTTTGACTCCACAACTTCTCTAGTTTTAAAAACATTGATTGCATAATATGCTGAATCTTCTTCTTCACTAACTTTAAAAACAAGAAGTTGAAGTTCGTTATTTTTGGCAAGATTTGTAGCAGCGTCTACTTTATCTAAAAAAGCCATTAATTACCCCGTAATATAAAGATTCATAAATATTACCAAAATTTAAATGAAATATGCTTGAATTTTAAAATATCCCTTATATCTGTTAAGTAGCATACTATAGTGTTTTGTAGAGTTTAAATTGATATTTTTTTCTACTAAATGAATTTATAGGTTTTACAAGCTGTTAATAAGAAAAAAACTTTTTTTTACATAAAAAAATATTTTTTTTCTTTAAAATTTAGAAATTGATGAAAAAAAAAGCACTTTTACTCTTAAAAATACATTAATTATTGATATAATTTCTTTAGAATATTGAAATGGTTTTAAAAAGGTATTTTATGATTAAGTCTGTATGTGGATACTGTGGTGTCGGATGTGGTTTGGAATATGATGAAAAGAATTTAATTGGAGATATTACATATCCTATAAATGATGGAAAACTATGTTCAAAAGGGGTGTCTGAACTTATAAGCATTCAAACAGATACACGACTGCTAAGACCTTATATACGGGAGAATATCGAAAATAATTTTGAACTTTGTAAATGGGGTGATGCGATCACTCACATTGCAAATAAGATAAAGGCTACTACAAAAGACAAAATTGGATTTTATCTCTCAGGGCAGCTTTTAACAGAGGATTATTATGTCGCTAATAAACTTGGAAAAGGGTTTATTGGTACAGCCAATGTAGACACTAACAGTCGTACATGTATGGCTAGTGCTGTTGTGGGTTATAAAAAAAGTATTGGTGCTGATTTTGTCCCAGTTAGAATGAATGATATTTTTAGTTCAGACCTTTTAATATTAACAGGTGCAAATACAGCCGAAGCCCATGTAGTATTTCATAATAAAATAAAAAAAGCTATGAAGAGTGGTTTAAAAGTTGTTGTAATTGATCCACGTTTTACTGACACTGCAAAAAATGCTGATCTGTATTTACCTATCAAACCTGGAAGTGATATAGATTTTTTTAACCTATTGTCAAAACGTTTGATAGACGAAGAATTATACGATCAAGAGTTTGTAGCAAATCGCGTAAATAATTTTGAGCTTCTAAAAAACAAATTTAAAAGATTGCCTGTAACTAAGATGTTAAAACGTACAGGGCTTTCTAAAGAGCAATTTGAAGACTTCTTTCAACTATATAAACAGAGCGAAAATATTATAACTGCTTGGACTATGGGCTTAAATCAATCTATACAGGGAGTAGATAAAAACCTAGCACTTATAAATACTCATCTTCTGACGGGAAAAATCTTTAAAAAAGGAAACGGACCACTTAGTTTGACTGGACAACCAAATGCAATGGGTGGTAGAGAAGTTGGAGGACTAGCTACAATGTTGGCAGTTCATCTTGGTTTTGATGATGAAAGTGTTAAAAAAGTCTCTCAGTTTTGGAAAAGTGATAATGTAGCTAAAGAAAAAGGGCTTACTGCAACACAAATGTTAGAAGCAAATCTTGATGTACTGATAGTGTGTCATACAGATCCTATATATCATCTACCAAATAGAAATAAAATGGAAGAACTTATCAAGAAAATTCCGCTTGTAGTAGAGATCAATGCTTATGATAACTCAGAAACTTCAAAATTTGCCCATATAAAACTTCCGGCTGCTCCTTGGGGTGAAAAAGAAGGGACTCAGACAAATCTAGATCGCACAATCACAAAACAAGAAAGATTAACCCGTCTTTCTATTGATGCAAAACTTGATTGGGAAATATTTCAATTAATTGCTCAAGAGTTAGGATATAAAGAAGCATTTAATTATGAAAATTCAAAAGAGATATTTCAAGAGTATCAAGAGATGACTAAACTTAATGGGTATATGGATATCAGTGAAGCTAATTATGATCTAATAGGGCAGGTTCCGTTTGTATGGGGAGAAAAAATCAGTAATTTTTTAACACCGGATAAGAAAGGAAATCTGTTTTTTGTAGAGAATAAACTCCTTAGTGAAAAGACATCATTGGAATATCCGTATATACTGCTTACAGGACGTACAAGGGACCAGTGGCATAGTGGTACAAAAACAAATTTACCAAAAACTTTGTTAAAGTACAAGCCTTTGGATTTCTGTGAAATTCATCCTGAAGATGCTAAAGCACTGGGGATAGAGGATGGAGAACAGATTAAAGTTGTATCAAGACGGGGAGAATTAATCACTACGGCTTTTGTAACAGAGACTATAAATGAAAAAAATATATTTATCCCCTTAAGTAATAGAGGAATAAATTATCTTACAAATGACATTTATGATCCTGAGTCATTAGAGCCTGATTATAATCATGCAGCTGTGAAAATTGTAAAAATTTAATTTATCATAATTCTATATGTTTTTTTCTCTCAAGATATTCTTCGGTATCAATTTCACCAGCTGCATACCGTTGATCTAAAATATCTTTGGCTGAGGGTTTAGACTCTATTTTGTCGTTTCTCATAAAGTAGATCACAGCTACAATAATGAGTAGAAATATAAGCCATCCAAAGCCCATACCCCAGCCATGCATTCCATAATACGGTTCCATAAGAATCCTCCTTTATCGATATAAGAAAATTATATTGTTTTACTGTGTAATAAACGTGTAGTAAAGATATAAATGAAAGCCTAAATGGATATGCTCCATTTAAGCACTGAGACTTATATATTCACCAAGTTCAGAGAACACTGTAGCACGTGTTTGATTACCAATCATTGTTTCTATAAGCAATAGCAGTTTTTTGTCTAGATTCGAGTTTGAAAGATCTGGAAGAATCTCTCTTGGATTTTCATTTGAAAATCTTTCGTAAGAAGAATAAGCTTCTTCTTTAAAAAGTTGATAATAAAGTTTTCGACCAAGCTCAAATATTTCAAACTCTTCATTTTTACCAGTCGGTGCGATTTTGTTTATTTTGAGTTCCAGTTCAATGTTTCTAGAACGAAGATATGCTTTTAACTGCATGAAAAATCCTATATATGCAGAACTGTACGAACTTAATACTCTATCGTGAAATTTTTCAAAACTCTCTCTCTCTTTGCGGAGATTTTTATATTCTAACATTAAAGTTTCTATAAAATAAGGAGCATAGATAAGGGGTGCCGATTTTATTACCGTATAACCTTCTAAACCTTCACTTACAAGCTTACCGCCTATACTAATATGTACACCGTCAACTGTATTGCCGTCAAGTTTTGCTTTACACCCTTCAAAGCCGATATCACCTAAACCGTGAAGCCCGCAACCTTTAACACAGGCAGACCAGTAAAAACGTACTCTTGCATCTTCGAGCGGGACTTTTTTACTGAGATATTCAGCCATATTTTTTGCATCTTCTTTGTTTTCAATTACTCCAAAAGAACAGTGTTTTGTTCCAGCACATGCAATGAGGTTGTTATAGTAAGGTGTGTTAACGTTTTTATACTCTTGGAAAAAATGTTTTTTGAGTGCGGTATTAATATCTTTAACACCCATAATATAAAGATTTTGTTCAACAGAAAAGCGGAGCTCTGAATTTCCGTACTCTTTGGCAATCTGAGCTGCTTCAAACAGAGCACTACCGCTAAAAATTCCAGAAGGTACTACTGCATGCAGGGCAAAACTGCCATCTTTGAGTTGTACTTTTCCGTGATCTGCATCTGTAAAATCAAGTGTCGTTAAGCTCTCGCCTGCAGTTGCAAAGTTGATTCCGGCATTTTCTCTGATCGCAGAAGCAAGTTCTATCATCCCAGCTTCTTGGATTAAGAAATGTAGGCGGTTTTTGTTTCTATTGTCACGGAAACCAAAACGTTTGAAAAGATCGATGATCGAATCATATGCCTTTAAAACTTCTTCTTCATTTTTTAAGAAGATATCTGCACTTTTTGCCACTTCACCAACTTTACCGCCTAGATACATATTGTAGCCGTAGAGACCGTCTTTCTGTGCCAAAACAAAACAGCAGTCATGGCCGTAAACATTACAGCGGTTAGAGATAGAGCCTGAAATTGAAGTGTTGAATTTTCTCGGTAGTGCTCCGATCCATTCCGGATCATGTAAAAAGATTCTTTGGATCTTTGTAAGCAGTTCTTGAGAAGGCAGGAGATTATCAAATGCATATTTATCAAGAGGATCATTAACTATGTTTCTAAAGTTGTCTACACCCGTTTGATAAGAATCAATCCCTACAGCTTGCAATTCCTGTAGGAGTGTCGGGATATTTTCAATATCAAGGTAACGTAGTTCTATTTGTGCACGTGTAGTAATATCTATATAGTCTTGACCATATTTCTTTGCAACATTTGCAATTGCTTCAGCCTGCTCAGCAGTTAAATGACCACCCGGTACGCGTACACGCATCATAAACTGTTTAGGGGTAAGGGGGTCTTTATCGAAAATCCCAAAACACTTTAAGAAGTACTTTTTGTCTTCATCAGGGATCGAATCGTAACCGTTTTGTGCATAGTAGCTCAATTGTTCGTAAGCTTCTTGAGGAGTTTTTAACTCTTTTATTTTTTCTATTTTATTAACTTTTTTATTTCTAGCAATGCTAACTTCTTCTAATTTTTTCATAATATTTCTCCGTATTTAGGTAAGATTGAATGAAGGTTTACCACATCTCCAAAGACTAAAAGTGCAGGGCGCTCGGCATTCTCACAGATCTCTTCTAAGTTTGCTAAAGTTCCGATTTTGACACTTTGATTTTTTCTTGAAGCATTGGAAATTACAGCTACGTCTTTATCAAGATCTGCACCGATTTTTATTGCACACTCTTTGATCTCTTTTGCACGTGATACTCCCATTAGTACAACTATTGTATGGTTGGTGTATTTTAAAAGGGGAATCCATTCAAGGTTGACTCTGTTACCAGCTAAGTGAGCTGATACGATAGAGAGGTTTGTCGCATATCCTCTTGCCGTTGGAGCTATACCACTTAAAAGCGGTGCTGCAATCGCTGATGAGATACCGGGAATTACTTCTACTTGAATATTGTTTTCAACCATTGAGATCGCTTCTTCACTTCCTCTGCCAAATATATAAGGGTCACCGCTTTTAAGTCTTGCAATGCTTAGTCCTTGTTGTGCATGCTCTAAAAGTAGTTCGTTGATTGCCTCTTGTTTTACAGAATGAAAACCTTTTTGTTTCCCAACAAAAACACGTTTTGTTTCTTTTGGGATGATCTCTAAAATCTCATCAGCAATTAAGTGATCGATAAATACAACATCAACACTTTGGATAATTCTATACGCTTTAAGAGTTAAAAGTTCTACATCGCCTGTTCCACATCCCACAAGATATACTTTTCCCAAAAGCTTTTGTGTTTGCTCTTTTGTTTTTTGAGGCTCTATAATGTTTTGTTTGCGAAGTTGTAGTTTTTCCTCAGTAAGCTGTTCAAGCTCGTGTGGGAGCATAGATTTTATCTTATCGCGAACTACTTGTGTGATTGTCGGAGAAGCACCGCCTGAACTTACCGCTATTTTAAGAGGACCATATTGTACAAGTGAAGCGAAATAGAAGTCACAAAGCTCAGGTACGTCTACAACATTAAGTAAAAGATTTTTCTGTTTTTTCAACTCTAATAATAAAGTAGTAACATTTTTATTTCCTGTTGCATCTATGACAATCTGATAATCTTGAAGATCAGAACTTTCAAATTTTTTTTGCGTCAGTTTAGAAGTAAACTCTTCTATATCAGTCGTAATATCTTGTGCTAGCACTTCAAAGTCTATATTATTATTATGTAACACTTTTGCTTTTTGTAATGCTACTTTTCCAGCCCCTATAAGCAAAATCTTTTTATTATGTAATACTATAGGTAATGTTTTCATCCTATATCCTTTAATTTAACAATCTAACTGATAAAATTTTATCACCAGTTTAATGTAAAATTAAAGATAAAATGATTAAAAAATAACCAATATAGTGTTTAAATAGATATTTTATTGATATATAATTTTATATCTCAATTGAGTTAATGTAAAATTAAGAATAAGGAATACCAGATGGCAGGATTTAGAGATTTAATAGGAAAGGGTCATACTCCAACATTGTTTATGGCCTTTTTATATTTTGATATGAGTTTTATGGTTTGGACAATGTTAGGTCCATTAAGTACTGAGATAGCTGAAGCTTTGGCGCTAGGTGGGCATATTATGACAGCAGGAGAAAAAGCAACTTTATTATCTCTTCCTATACTTTCAGGAGCACTTCTAAGAATTTTACTTGGTTTTGGTGTAGATAAACTTGGTGCTAAGCTAACAGCTCTTTTAGCACAAGCTGTAGTTATCACTTCATTATTAACTGCATATTTACAGGGAAACAGCATAACATATGAAACACTTCTATTAGTTGCCTTGGGTCTTGGATTTGCCGGAGCTTCATTTGCAGTGGCATTGCCGCAAGCAGGACAATGGTATCCGGCAAAACTGCAAGGTGTAGTATTAGGTATTGCAGGTGCTGGTAATATTGGTGTAGTAATTGACTTCTTATTTGCCCCAAAAATTGCTCAATATTATGGTTGGGAATCAGTATTTGGTGTCGGTGCTGTGATGGCAATCATTGTTTTTATAGCGTATGCATTTTTAGCAAAGAATGCTCCTGAATCAGTATACAAAGCAAATCCTAAAAAACTAAAAGATTATCTAAAACTTTTAAGAGATAAAGATACATGGTGGTTTAATCTTTTTTATGCAGTTAGTTTTGGTGGTTTTGTAGGTTTTGCAGGATATATGAAAGTGTATCTAATGAATACATATCAAACTGATATGAGTGCTTTTGGAAGTGACTTTTTAAATGAGAGTAATGTTAAAGTTGTTGCAGGTTATTTTGGAGCATTATGTATTTTTGCAGGTGCTGTTCTTCGTCCGGTAGGTGGAGCTATCGCTGATAAACTTGGTGGGATTAAATCACTTTATATTTTCTTTGGAATAGTAACTCTTTTAGCTATGTTAAATGCAACTGTGACACTTCCGTTTGGAGTAGCAATCGTAGTTTTATTCTTGATTATGGCAAACCTTGGTATGGCTAATGGAGCTGTATTTCAATTAGTACCGCAACGTTTTGGTAAAGATATTGGAATTATGACTGGAATCATCGGTGCAGCAGGTGGTCTTGGTGGTACAGCACTTATCAAAACACTTGGATGGTCAAAAGGTGCATTTGACGGCTATGCAGCAGGATTTACTATTTTCGCTATTGTTGTACTGGTTGCAATTAGTGGAATTTCATTGGTAAAAACAAGATGGAGAACAACTTGGGGTGTACAAGCAGGGGGAAGAATTTAATTCTTTAGCAGCTTTTTTGGGAAATAGAAACATTAAAAAGATGAGCTAGTCACTCATCACTAAATTAAAAAAATAAAGAATAAAAAAGGACAATATAATGAAAAAAATAATGAGTTCAGTCGTGGCTCTTTTGGCATTAACGGGTGCTTATACAGTTGCTGGTGCAGAAGATGGTATAAATGTATTTAGTGATATAAAGCTTGACGGTGAAATCCGTCCAAGATATGAGTTTGTTGATGATGGAAAAGTAACAACAGCTAATGCGAATGCTTATACTGCAAGATTGAAGTTAAAAGCAACTGCCAACCTGTTGGAAATTGAAGGCCTTTCTACATCTATTGGCGTTATTTCTGTTAATAATTTTGGTTCTAATACGTACAACTGGAATGGAACAAATTACAATGATGGATCGAAAAATTATTCTACGGTTGTTGATCCACAGACAGCCATGGTCTCTAATGCAGAACTAAACTATAAAATGGGAAAGACATTATTTCATATAGGTCGTTCACAAGTAAATTTAGACAATCAGCGTTTTATAGGTACTGTTGGATGGAGACAGTTTGAACGCTCATATGATACTGTTTTTGTTTCCGATGAATCTGTAGAAAATTTATCTCTATTAGCTGCTTGGGTTTATGGGATTCAGGGTGTGAAAGAAAATCCGACAACAGATACTAATTCAATATTGTTACATGCTGCATATAAAGTGAATGATATGTTAAAAGTGACTGCATATGATTATATGATTGCTGATGCTTATGATACAGTTGGTTTTGCTTTAACAGGGGATATCTCTGCTGATTTTTCAAAGTTTGATTATAGAGCAGAATTTGCACAGCAAAATGATGCGACAATGAATATTCACGGCGGTGCAAAAACACAAGCAGATGCATCATACTATAACCTTGATTTCGGAGCAAATATTTCAGGTGTTATAGCAGGTGTAAACTATGAATTTTTAAGCGGTACGACTGGTAGTGACGGTAAAACAGCGTTTAATCCTTCTCTTGGTACCAACCACAAATTTAACGGTTGGGCAGATATGTTTTATGTAGCAAGTGTTCCACAAGGCGGTTTAAAGGACTTTAATGTCCGTTTGGGATATACAAATAAAGAATTTGGAAAACTATTAGCTGTGTATCACCAGTTTACTGCAGATAAAAATATGGCAGCTGCAAGCGGAACAACGGATGATTTAGGAAGTGAATTTGATGTTTTATATGCGCATTCTCTTCCTTTCGTAAAAGATATTAGTGCATTAATTAAATATGCTTCATACTCAAAAGGAAAAGCAACAGGCTATACGAATGACGTAGAAAAAATGTGGGTAATGTTGGATTATAAATTTTCAATAAAATAGACTTATTTAAGTATAATATAAAACATGACAAAGACGGGATAACAATGGTACCAAATATACAAAGCAGTGGATTTTCACTTGCAAAAAGAGATAACTTAACGGGTGATGACTTTTATGAAGTTCAATCTATAGGTGATCTTACCATTGCCGTTGTTTGTGATGGAGTAGGCAGTGCTGCTGAAGGTGCGGAAGCTGCAAAACGAACGACGAGTTATCTTATCAATAATTTTAAAAACCGTCCAAAATCTTGGTCAATAGAAAAATCGATGAAAAGTTTCATCAAATCCATCAACAATATTCTTTACAAAGAATCAATAGTAAACTATGAAAGAGAGGAGTTAGTTACTACTCTTGCAATTGTAGTACTTGAAGGTAACAGGCTTTATGGTGCCAATATCGGAGATACAAGAATTTATTTATACAGGGACCAACATTTAATACAAATATCGGTTGATCACTCTATGAATGAATCTGGGTATGAAGGTGTACTTACTCAGGCAATAGGAATAACTGAAAACGTTGAACCTTATTATTTTGAAAACGTAGTACAAAATAGTGACAAAATTTTACTTTGCAGTGATGGACTATATAATGTCTTGAGTAAAAATATTATTGAAAAAAATATTATTTCCGGTGCATATACTTTAGTTAAAAAAGCTAGCAATTTGATGAATGAAAACCTTCCAGATGATACAACGGCTGTAGTGTTGAATGTAAACAGAATAAATGAGCTTTTAGAATTAAAAAGTCAAAAGTTGGAAATTCCGATCTCTTTAAAAAAAGGGGAAGTTATTGATGGTTATAGGCTTGAAAAATCTCTTATTCAAAATAATAGAACTTGGTTGGCAAATAAAGACGGTAAGGAATATGTGCTGAAATTCGCTCCAGCTGAAGCTATAGATGATGAAGAGATACTGGATTTGTTTGTCAAAGAAGTTTGGAACGCAAATAGACTGATAATTACTTCATTTCCGACAGTTCTTATACCTCAAAACCGAACATACCGTTACTATGTAATGGAGTATTGTAGTGGAGTTGATTTAAAAACATACCTGGAACAAAAACAACTGAATACAGATGATACTATCCACCTTGCAAAAACGTTATTACAGCTTTCACAATATCTTTTAAAATATGATCTCGTACATGGAGATATAAAACCTGAAAATATAATAGTCAATTTTATTGAAGATCGAAAAGAGTTTAAAATAGTTGACTTTGGTAGTATTACTGAATTATTTTCAATACAATCTCGGGCAGGGACTCCTAGCTTTCTCGCTCCAGAGCGTTTTTTAGGAGATAGTATTAATGAAAGTACAGAAATTTTTGCTATAGGTGTTACATTATATCGAGCTTTAACAAAACATTATCCGTATGGTGAAATAGAGCCATTTTCAAACCCTTGGTTTAAAGAAGCTAAAAAACCAAGTTTATATAATAAAAATATTCCTTCTTGGCTTGATAGTATTATTTTAAAATCTATTGCCATTGAACCAGACAGAAGATATAAACATTATTCTGAAATGATGTATGAACTAGAAACACCTCAAAATGTAAAACCTTATTTTTCAAAAAGCAGTTCTTTAATAGAACGTTCCCCAGTCTTGTTTTATAGAACAGCATTTACAATTATGTTTCTTATCAATATTTGTTTGTTTATTTTTCTTTTAGAAAAGTGAAAGTGGAAGTAAACAATTCTTTAGTTGTGTTAGGCTTGAATTAACAATCACATGTTAAAATTAGCTTAATTTTATACAAGGGAAAATGTGACAATGAAATTGATCTCATTATTGCTGTTTTTAAGCACTTTAACATATGCACAAGTTTATTACTCGAAAGTTGAACCTTATGAGATGAGGACAATAAGTTCAAATGTTTCGGGTGAGGTGTTGAAAACTGCCGAAGATATGTTAGGTAAAAAATTAAATACTGGTGTTTATATTAAAATAGATGACAAATTGGATAAAGATGAACTCCAGGATGTAGAGGAAAAAATTGCTTTTATCAAAGAGACTTTAAAAGTAGATCAAGAAATTTTAGAAAATTTAAATGTATCACTAGAAAAAAAAGAGGTGAATTATGAAAAAATTTCTGCACTCAAAATTAAATCTAAAATTGAAAAAGATAATGAATTTTCTAATTTAATTACAAGTAGAAATTCGGCATTATCCACAAAAAAAGAGATCTATAATTTGAAAATGCAGCTTGCTGACTTACAATTACGTCAAAAGCAGTTGCAAAAAATAATAAAAGATAAAAATTTACAAGATAAAGATTTTGTTCTGTATTCAATTGATGTAAAGGTGGGACAGGTAGTTTCTCCAGGAGTTACACTTGCAAAAATTGCAGATGTATCCAAAGCACTGTTAAGCATTTATGTAACAGCAGATGAGTTAGATCAATTAGAGAATAAAGTTATTTATATTGATGAGAAAAAAACCAGCTATAAGCCTGCAAGGGTATTAAAAATAGCAGATGAAAAAAATATCTCAAAATATTTAGTGCAAATAGTAATAAAAGCACCGGAAGTATTTTCGAAATTAGTAAAAATTGAATTAAAAGAGAAATAATATGACAAACACAACAGCGTGTCCATTAGATTGTTACGATGCTTGTGAAGTACTGTATGAAAACGGTAAATTAAAAGGTCTAGCAAGTGGATATACACAAGGTTTTTTATGCCCGCATCTAAATCATTACGATAAATTTGAAAGGATTTCAGCACCTAGATATAAAGGTGAAGTGATCTCGATGCAAAAAGCACTTGAAAAATTAAAGGAGCTTGTAGAGAATACTCCTAAACATCAGATGTTGTGTTATAAAGGAAGTGGAAATTTCGGTTTAATGCAAGATGTAACCGAACATTTTTTTGCTTCAAACGATAATGTTTTAACTGATGGAACGCTATGTGACGGTGCAGGAGAAGCAGGAATTATAGAAGGGCGCGGTAGTAATAAAAACATGCCGTATTCGGAGATAGAAAAATCTGATGTTATTATTTTCTGGGGACGTAATCCTCATGTAACATCATCACATCTTCTTCCCCTGATAAAAGATAAGAAGATCATTGTAGTAGATCCTGTAAAAACGCAGATTGCTAAAATGGCAGATTATCATGTGCAGCTGAAACCTCATACAGATCTTTATTTCGCAATGTTATTGACGCGGTTTTTACATATTGAAGGCTCTTTAGATGAAGAGTTTTTACGTGAATATGCAAGTGAATTTGAAGATTATTATGAGCTGACACAAGCCATTAGAATTAAAGCAACACTGGATACTATGGGACTCTCTTTAGGTGATATTGGTGCTGTTTTAGAGATGGTTCAAAATCAAAAAGTAGCCATTGTCTGCGGAGTGGGTATACAAAAATATTCAGATGGTGCAGATGTTATGCGTGCGATTGATGCATTTGCAGTAACTTTAGGGCTTTTTGGTAAAAGCGGATGTGGTGTTGCTTATCTTGGAAATTCAAAAGAGGGAATTGATTCACCTTTTAATACAAAAGCGAAAACAGTTTCTAAGGTTAATGTATCGTTTGACGAGTTTGAAACGGTTTTTATCCAAGGGGCAAATCCTCTGGCACAAATGCCTGATAGTCAACGTGTATCAAACAGCATCTACCATACAAAAAATGTTGTCTATTTCGGACTTTGGGAAAATGAAACAAGTGAACGTGCCGACTTGGTTATCCCTGCAAAAAACTTTTTAGAAAAAGATGATATTCGTGCTTCTTACGGACATAATGTACTTTCTTTGATGCTGAGGCAGGTGGAGAGTGAGTTTGGGATCAGTGAATACGAATTGGCAAAATATTTATGTGACAGTTTTAATATAGAGATCAAAACTGAGCAAGAGTATATTGAGCATTTTAAAAGTTTCGGTGTTATGAATATCAATGGTGCTTTTGAAGTTGAAAACAGAGAAAACATTCCGTATCAAGAAGGCTTTGATACAGATGACGGCGAATTTGTGTTTCTTGATGAGTTTGAGGTCCTCCAAGATAGTGAAGAGGATGAACTTCATCTGATTACTCCAAAAAGCCCAAAAAGTTTAAATTCACAGTTTGAGAGGGATAAATTTGTATATATAAATTCTTCTCACGGAATAGATGAAGGTGAAGCAATCAAAATTACTTCTGTAAATGGAGAACTTGCTTTAAAAGTGAAAATCAATGAAGATTTAAGAGATGATTGTGTCTTGATTTACTCTGGAACTCCGGGTGTAAATAATTTAACTTCTTCAAAGCATTCACTAGAAGGGAAAAGTGCTATTTTTCAAGAGACAATGGTCTCAATAATAAGAGAATTTTAGCTATAATCTTATAAAAAATATTGGATAGATTTATGGATATTAAACAATTAGATAAAGAGTATGTATTACCTACATACGCAAGAGCAGATGTTGAGTTTGTAAGCGGGAAAAATGCAAGACTAACGGATGCCAACGGTAAAGAGTATATAGATTTTACTTCAGGTATTGCAGTTGTAAGTGTCGGACATGGAAATGAAAGACTCACAAATGCACTGTGTGAACAAACAAAAAAACTGATACATATGTCAAATCTTTATTATACTGCTCCACAAGCACTTGCTGCTAAAAAGATAGTAGAAGCAAGCGGATACGATATGAAATGTTTCTTTGGAAACAGTGGTGCAGAAGCAAATGAAGGTGCTATCAAGATCGCTAGAAAATACGGTGAAAAAGACGGTGTACCGAAACGTTATAAGATCATTACGCTTGATCATTCGTTTCACGGAAGAACGATTACAACTGTAAAAGCAACGGGACAAGAGTCTATGCATAATTATTTCGGACCATTTCCTGACGGGTTTGTGTATGCAAAAGATATTGACGAAGTAGCATCTTTGATAGATGATCATACTGTTGCAGTTATGATTGAACTTGTACAAGGTGAGGGTGGTGTACAGCCTCAAGACAAAGAAAAAGTACAAGTACTGGAAAAACTTTTAAAATCAAAAGATATTTTACTTATAGTAGATGAAGTACAAACAGGTGTGTACAGAACTGGGAAGTTCTTGGCATCTAATCTTTATGAGATCGAACCAGATATCATTTCATTGGCAAAAGGTATTGGAGGCGGTGTACCTGTAGGTGTTGTGATGACAAGCAAAAAAGATATTTTCAGCCCGGGTGATCACGGTTCAACTTTTGGCGGAAACTTTTTAAGTACTACAGCTATATGTGAAGTTCTTGATATTTTAAAAGAGTATGATGAAAGCGGTGCTTTATCTGAAGGAATAGCATATTTTGATGCTGCTTTAGAAAAGTTTTATAACAATCATACAGATCTTTTTACGGCAAAAGTAGGGCTGGGAATGATGTGTGGTCTACGCGCAAAAGATTCAGATACACTTGCTGCAATTATTAAAAATGCACAAGAGAGCGGTGTAATGGTACTCAAAGCCGGACGTAACACATTAAGATTTTTACCACCGTTAACTATCACGAAAGAGGAGATTGATGAAGGTTTTAACGCTCTTGAGTCTGCTGTTAGTAAGCTCTAGCTTACTAGCAAATGAAAATAATGCTTCTTTAGATGTGTACTTATCTGATCTCAAAAAGAAGCAGTTTGATTATGATTATGAAAAAAATAATGCCGAGAGTTCTAAGTTAAGAGATACTTGGATTGCACCTATTGAATTAAATTACAGTTACTCTAAAAGTAATCCGAATATTACAGAACAGACTAATCAATCTGCTGCTATTAAAATGAATCAACCTATTTTTCAAAGTGGAGGCATCTACTACGGTATTAAATACGCTAATGCAATGCGTCTGTATAACGACTATACAATAGATGTAGCAAAAAGAAAGATGATTAAAGATACAGTTTCTATTTTAATGCAGTTAAAAAAGAGTGAATTGCAAGAGAAACGTCAGATTTTACAAATTAAGAATGCAGATATAAACCTTGAGCAGAAAAAAGAGGAATATTTAAGCGGTAGACTTGATTCTGGTTTTTTAGATGATGCTATATATCAAAGAAATCTTGTTAAGCAGGCACTGTTTGATATTCAAAATGTAAAAGAGAAACTTGTTGCACAGTTCCAGGTTTTAAGTGATCTAGACTATAAAGAGGCACCTATCCCTCATTTGGAATTGATCAAACAAGAAGAGTTCCTAAAAAATAATATTGTACTAAAACAGACTGATGCACAAATAGAAAAAGACAGATATTATAAGAATGTTACTATTGCAAAATATCTTCCAAAAGTGAATTTTACTGCCGGATATAACTGGCAAAAAAGTGAAGGTCAAAAGTTCTATATAGCAGGAACTTTACGTGATAGTTCAAGGGAAATAAATTACTATGATTATGGTATAAGTGCTTCTATGCCGTTAGATATCAATATGTTTAATGATATAGAATCTATTAAATACGATTATCTGAAATCACAAGTTGTAAAAGTAGATAAACAGCTTGAACTTACAAAACTTTTTGAACAAGTATTTCGTAATTTGGACAATCTTGATAAAAAAATCAGTTTAAGTAAAGAGAATGTAGAACTTTATACAAAATTATTATCAGATACACAAGATTTATATGATGCTGGTTATAAAACAGAATATGATGTTGAGAACCTGCAAAACTCTTTAGAGATTCAAAAAATAGATGCAAAAGTATATGAAATAGATAAACAGTTGGAATTGTTAGCATTGTATGAAATGTATGTAAATAATGGGGAATAGATGAAATTTAGCGAGTATATGGGTGAATGGCTTTATGGAAAAAACGGCTATTATGCAACATATAAAAATATAGGTAAAGAGGGTGATTTTTATACAGCCGTCAGCGCAAGCAAGTTTTTCGGCGGGACAATAGCTAAGCACATCATATCATTAGTAGATGAAGGTTTTTTAGAACCTGATGGCATAGTATGTGAGATTGGTGCACATCATGGTTATTTTTTAGCAGATGTATGTGAGTTCTTGTATACACTTAGACCTGAATTGCTTGCTAGTTTAAATTTTGTAATTGTTGAGCGTTTTGATGCCTTGCAAGAACAACAACGTAACTATTTTCAAGAGAGCTTTGGAGATGTTATAAAGCTAACGCATTATAAATCTTTATCTGAACTAAAATGTCAAAGTGCATTTTTTATTGCAAATGAAATTTTTGATGCTTTTCCTTGTGAACTTTTCTTCAAAGGTGATACTGCACGTGTTGACGGACACAAGATCAATTTTGATGTAAAAAATGAATGGGTTAGTGAAAAAGCTGCTAAATATCATAAAGAAAAAGGTGAGATTGCAGTTGGTTATGAAGAGTTTGCCAAAGAGATGGCAAATGCAGCTGAGAAGTTTGAATTTATGAGTTTTGATTACGGGGAAATGCAGGCACGTCCGGATTTTTCACTTCGTATTTACGCAAAACATGAAGTATTTCCGTTTTTTGAAGACAATTTAGACCGTGATGCACTTTTTGGAACTTCAGATATTACTTACGATGTTACTTTTGAACATGTGAAAGATGCTTATCAAGAAGCAGGTGTAGAGTTCATTGAATGTGTTCCTCAAATGGTTTCTCTTGTTGATATGGGTATTTTAGAATTGTTAGAGATCCTGCAAAAAAATGCAGATGAAAAAATCTATAAACAAGAGCTAGAAAAAGTAAAAATGTTAATCATGCCAAATCTGATGGGTGAAAGATTTAAAATGATTAGATTTAGGAAAAATAACTAACTTTTTGCAAGAGCTTTTTGATAACATACTTCTAAGTGTTCTTCTAAAAACTTCATTACAGTTGCATCAAGTTTTCCTTTTTTCTGCATATCTATTAAAATAGCAAAAGCCTCATCTTTATCTAAACCTCCACGATAAGGTCTGTTTTGTACCAATGCTTGAAAAATATCGGCTACGGTAATAATACGGGCTTCTAATGGAATTTTATCTTTTGATAAATTATAAGGATAACCCTGCGCATCCAGTGTTTCATGATGTAGAGAAGCTATATATGCAATCTCTTTGAATCCTTCTATTTTCCGTAATATAATATATGAATCAAAGCCGTGCCGATTCATTTTTAATCTCTCATCGACATTGAGTTTTGCAGGTTTATTTAAAATCTCATCTGCAATACGAAGTTTTCCAAGATCATGGAGTAATCCGGCAAGTTCAATCTTTTCACAAACATCTAGCGGAAGTTCCATTAATTCAGCTATATATCTGGCAAGATGACTTACTCCCATAGAGTGTTCAGATGTAAACTCACTCTTTGCATCAACAACAGCGGAAAACATGAGTGAAATCTCTTTTAAAGATTCAAAATTAAAAAATTCATTAATACCATGTTTGATCCATTCAGTAAAATATTCTTCTGAAGCATCCGCTTCCAAATAGAACCAAAACGAAGGATGTTGAGATATCTTTAGAAAAGTATCTGCATATTTTGGAGAAAACATGGTACCGCGATATTTCTGAATTGTTTCTCTAATTGTTTCAAAAGTTTGTGAAGATGATGTTTTTAATTGAGCCCTTAGAGCATCTACACGATCTACCAGATAAATAAGATTTGAAAGCTCTTTTTCCTCTTCTGTCAAATGAGTTGGCAGGGCATCCCAATGTGTATGATGATAACGTACAATAGTTGCATATTTTTGAAATACACTTACTTTATTTAAGAGTTCTTCACCTGCAATAGCATGTACTTGTGCGTTGTCCCAGTCTAATTCCGTAACAAGGTGAGAATGCACATCAGTAGAAGAAACACCACAATCATGCAACATTCCGGCATAAATAATGTAATCAATCTTTTCCTGTGGCACTTTGAGCTCTTTTAAAACTTCCGCAGCCATATAAGCAACTCTTTTACCGTGAAAAATGTCATCAATACCAACAAAGTCTAATGCAGTTGAAAGTGCATATGTAACTTCTCTCAAATTTAGTTTGTAGTTCATAATAATCATTGTAACTCTTGTATACTTAATGGGAAATAAGAGGTAAAAATGTTGTATTTTATTATGAAACTCAAAAGAGTTTCATACTTAAGAAAGAAGGGAAGGTTTTAAAGATTTGCGATAACTTTCATTAACTCTTCCGGTCTGTTAGAGTTTTTCAGAGCATTCTCTTTTGAAATAGTTTTTTTCTGTAAAAGGTGAAGAAGCTGTTGAGTTTGTGTAGTCATAGCTGTTTCACCTTGGTTCAATTGCATTTGTGAATAAATTTGGTGTACTTTGTCTTCACGGATTAGGTTAGAGATCGCAGGGTTTGATATCATAACCTCTTGTGTAGCTACTTTACCGCCACCGACTCTAGGGATTAGTGTTTGTGAGATAACGGCAACAAGTGATGAAGCAAGCTGTGCTCTTACTTGTGCTTGTTCTTCTCCGGCAAATACATCGATAATACGGTTGATTGTACTTGGAGCAGAATTGGTATGGAGTGTTCCGAAAACCAAGTGACCTGTTTCTGCAGCCGTTAATGCCGCACCGATAGTTTCAGCATCCCTCATCTCCCCGATAAGGATAACGTCAGGGTCTTGACGAAGTGCATATTTTAGTGCAGTAGCAAATGATTTAGTATTACTTCCAACATCCCTTTGTGAGAAAAGAGATTTGATGTTTGTATGCACGAACTCAACAGGATCTTCGATCGTAATGATGTGACGGCGTTCAGTCAAGTTGATTTCGTGAAGCATTGATGCAAGTGTTGTTGATTTACCCGAACCTGTAGGACCAGTGACAAGAATAAGACCTTTTTCTTTTTTTACAAGCTCTTTAAAAATAGGAGGATTTCCATACTCTTCAAGTGAAGGAATTTCGATAGGAATCATACGAAAGGCACAACCAATACCATAAATTGTACGATAGTAATTGGCACGAAAACGACCGATGTCTTTTAATTCAAAAGAGAAGTCGAGTTCATTATGTTCTTCAAAGTCTTTCTTTTGTTTGTCTTCTATAAGAGAATATGCCATCTCTTCAACATCTTCATGTGATAGTACAGGAAGGTTAAGCGCTCTTAGCTCTTTGTCAATCCTGATTTGCGGTTCACTTCCTACAACAAGGTGTAAGTCAGATGACTTAAAGGCCATAACACTTTTTAAAAGCTTTTTAATATCTAGCTTTTGACCTTTTGATGTACTTTCTTCACTCATAGAAAACTCCTTTGATAATTTTCCTCATTAAAACCGACCAAAACTTGATCATTAAATTCAATGACTGGTCTTTTTATAAGTAGGTTTTCTTTACACAACCACTCTTTTTGACCATTTTCATCTAAGTTTAACTCTTTTAACTTTAAGTTTCTATAAGTCGTACTTCTTGAGTTAAATAGATCTTTAATTGAGACATGTTCTATCCAACGGTCTATTTTCTCACATGGTAAAGATTCCACTTTAAAGTCAAAAAGTTCATAGGCTAAATCATGTTTTTTGAAAAATGATAAAGCTTTTTTGACACTATCACAGTTTTTAATACCATAGACTTTAATCATAGATTACTCGATAATTTTTGGTACTATGAAGAAGTGTTCTGATGCATTAGGAGCATGACGTAAAATATCATCATTAATTGCTGTTTCACATGATGGTACATCTTCTCTTAGCGGTGTTGAATTTTCATTCATTGCAAATGCTGAGTCTACACCTGCTGTGTCAAGTTCTCCTAAGTTGTCAACAAAATTTACGATTTCAGATAATTGTTCAACAATCTCTGCACGTTTTTCATCTGCAACTTTTAAATAAGATAATTTTTCTAATCTGCTTAATAATTTATCATCAACCTGCATTAAATATCCTAAGTTATTATAATTTTTTAAATTTTATCATATAAAACTTAATTTATTAAAATAACTACATATTGGAACTTGCAATTCCATGCGCTTGCCCAACAGCTTCATTATATAAAGTTCCGTCATATGTATTTAATGAACTTCTCATCACTGGCAATTCCTGACAAACTTTTTGAGCTCCATACTTTGCCAGTACTTTTACATATGGTAAAGTTGCATTCGTTAAGGCAAATGTCGAAGTACGAGGATAAGCTCCTGGCATATTGGCTACACAATAATGAACGATCCCTTCTTGTGTAAATGTAGGTTCAGTATGGGTTGTTGGATGCGAAGTCTCAAAGCACCCTCCCTGATCGATAGAAACATCTACTAATACACTCCCTTTTTTCATAAGTTTTAACATCTCTTTTGTAATGAGTTTTGGTGCTTTTGCTCCAGGTATTAATACAGTTCCGATCACTATATCAGTTTGAGGCAAAAGGGCACGAATATTTTCACTCGAACTATACATAGTTGCAACATTTGCAGGAAGGACGGTATCAAGATAGCGTAAGCGTTCTAAGTTAATGTCAAAAATTGTTACATCAGCGCCAAGACCTGCTGCAACTTGCGCAGCGCATGTCCCAGCTATACCACCGCCGAGTACCATAACTTTTGCTCTTTGTGTGCCCACAACACCGCCTGCAAGTAAACCTGAGCCACCTTGATATTTTCCAAGATGAACAGCGCCCATCAATGAGGCCATTTTCCCTGCTACTTCACTCATAGGCTCAAGTAAAGGTAATTTTCCATCGACAAGCAATGTTTCATAGGAAAAGGCACGAATTTTCTTTTCTAATAAAAAGAGAGTCAGTTTTTTATCTGCTGCAAGATGTAAATATGTAAAAAGCGTTTGTCCCTTTTTATATAAATGATATTCAGATTCTATAGGTTCTTTTACTTTAACAATGATTTCGGCTATTTCATATATTTCAGCAACATCCAATAAAAGTGAAGCTCCAACATCTATATACTCTTTATCACTAAAACCGCTTCCTTCTCCTGCTGTTGACTGTACATATACGTTATGCCCTTGAGCTATAAGTTCAGCAGCTCCATTTGGTGTAATACTAACTCTATATTCATCTTTTTTAATCTCTTTTGGTATACCGATATTCATCTGTATCTCCTTAGTATTTAGATCTTAAGTATTGTAACTTAGTTACTACTATAGTTTTTCTTCTCTAGAAATTTACGATACATTATTTATGCCAGTATTAAGAATTCTAGCGAAGATGACGCTTTCGAATTAAAAAAATCATTTACCATATAATAAACATTTAACAAACTATGCGATAATATTTTAAACTTTCGAAATAAAGGGATGTTCCTTGAGCTTAAAAAACAATATAGATATGGTAAAAGAAGAGCTGAATTCTGAAGAGAAGTTCTTCGAAAAAGCGGTAGTGACGGAAAAATTTATTAAAAAATATAAAAAGCCGTTAATAGGTTCAGTAATTGCTGTTGTACTGCTTGTAGCTGCTGATATTACTTACAGTATAAACAAACAAAATACTATTGATGCTGCAAATGCTACGTTACAAGAGTTACAAAAGAATGCTTCAAACCCTGCAACACTTGCAAGATTAAAGTCATTAAGCCCAGAATTACATGATGTGTGGTTGTATTCTCAAGCTATTACAACTCAAAATGTTCAAGACCTTGAAACGTTAAAAGGTTCTAAAGCGTTATTGATTGGTGACATGGCAAAATATGAAGCTGCAGAGTTAAAAAACGATCCAAAACTTTTAGAAAAATATGCAAAACAACAAGATGCAATTTATAAAGACTTAGCATTGGTAGAACTGGCTATTATCGCAATGAATGATGGTAAAATAGATGAGGCTCACGGGAATTTGAGTATGATCTCTTCACAATCTCCTTTAGCTGTTGTTGCTCAGTCATTAATGCATTACGGGGTTAAGTAGTTTGAAAAACTATCTATTATTAGCAATTGCTGTTGCAACATTATTACTCAGCGGATGTAGTTCAAAAGAAGTTTATAAACCACAGGTAGTAGTGGATGACTGGGATAAAGAAAGCGGCATTGAAGATGATCTGATTGACAGAGCTTACAATGTAGCACTTTTAGATAATCGTAAAGTTTTAGATAAAGACGGTATCACTGATGTTACTATTGATGAAGACAAAAGAGTTATCTCTGAGAGTAACGGTTGGATCGTTTCAGCATCAATTGACGGAAATGTAAGTGTAACGTCGAAAGAGGATGTAAACAATACGAAATATATCGATCTGAAAAATACTATCGCTGCTGCAAGTGTACAGGATAATACCTTAGCCGTTTTATTTGCAAACAACGATATGGCTTTATATGATTTAAATACAAAAGAGTTATTGTTAAAAGAGCAGGGGAATAAATCTATAGCTGTCGATATGAAAATTGTTAATCCTTATTTCCTTAAAGATCTTGTGATCTTCTCAACCTTAGATGGTAAGATAGTGATTGTTAATGCAACACTTAAAAAGCGTCTGAGAACTGTAATTGTTTCATCTCAAGAACAGTTCAATAATGTTGTCTATTTCAATATGGTAGACAATAAAATCATAGCTGCAACAAGTACAAAAATCCTCTCTCTTGCACAAAAAGAGATCCGTCAAAAATATGAGATCAGAAGTGTTGTGGATGATGGAAAAATGATTTATATTGCTACGAAAGAAGGAAATATTATCTCATTGACACCTGACTTACAGGAAGTTAATAAAATCAAACTGCCGTTTGCACACATATTAGGGATGATTAGTGTCGATGATAAAGTCTATTTACTTGAAAAAGAGGAATACCTTATAGAATTAGATAAAAAAACTTTTGCTTACAAAGTGTATGAAACAAGTTTTGATGACGGTTTCGTATTTGTAGGTGACAAAGTTTTTTATGTGGATGACACTAAAATATCAATAGAGTAATGTCTAGGGAATTAGAAGCTTTTTTAGAATATATAATAGTCACCAAGACTCTCAGTAAAAAGAGTGTGGAAGCGTATAAAGGTGATTTGTTATATGTCGAAGAGAAGCTTCAAAAACCTCTTATCTCTTTAGACACACCAACAATTCTTTCTCTTCTTTCAGAGTATAAAAACAAACGTACTTTAAACCGTAAACTTTCTTCAATTAATGCTTTTTTTGACTTTTGTTACAAAGAGGACTTTGTCGATGAAAGAACTAAAATAAAATCTGCAAAAATTCCAAAACTGTTGCCGAAGTTTTTATCTTATGAAGAGATTCAAAGTGCTCTGGCTCTAATCGATCGTTCTACGTGGATCGGAAAAAGGGATTATGCGCTTATTTTGTTTTTGTATGCAAGCGGGGCAAGGATCTCTGAATGTTTGGAACTTTCTATGGGAGATATAGAAGGGGAGTGGCTTCATATTCGCCATGCTAAAGGACAAAAGGAAAGAATAGTACCCCTGGCTAAAGTAGCACGTGATGCTATACAAGAGTACTTGGAATCTCTAACTTTTGATAAAGAGTTTGTGTGGTGTAATTACAAAGGGGGAAAGCTTAGCCGTATTTCCGCTTTTAAAATAACACAAAAGTATTTGGGAGTTTCACCCCATGTACTGAGACACTCGTATGCTACATCTTTAATTCGGGGTGGGGCAGACATAAGGGTAGTGCAGGAGTTATTAGGGCACTCTTCACTACTCACAACTCAGATCTATACGCACATACAAAAGCAAGATCTCAAAGATACGGTGGATGTATGTCACCCAATGGCAAAAGAGAGATTATAACATTGCATTCGGCAGCTAACTACCGAATGATTTGATTAAGATAAATAAGCTCCTCCAGAAACTGATAGGTAAGCACCTGTTACCTGAGCACTTTCATCTTTAACTAAAAAACTAATCGCATTGGCTACATCTTCTGGTTTTGATATAGTTTGCGTTGGTGTGATTGAACGGATAAACTCTTTAAACTCTTCCGGTGCACCTTCTGTCGCATCAGTTAATACTAATCCAGGTGCAACTATATTAGATGTAATACCGTAAGCTCCCAACTCTTGAGCAAGATATTTACTAAAAGTATCTAATGCTCCTTTGGCAGAACCATGTGCAATAAAGCTTGGTGCAGGACTCTCCGATAAAGTACTTGAGATAAACACTAGACGGCCAAATCTCTTTTCAATCATCGACTCTACTGCATGTTTTGCACACACATACGATGCATGCATCTCATCATTTAATTTTTGAGAGAACTCATCCCAAGTTTGTTCAACAAAAGGTTTTTGAGTAAAATTCATATTAGCATTTGATACTAAAATATCTACGCCACCATAGTTACTTGTTATGTGTTCAAACATAGATGCAACTTGAACATCGTCTCTTACATCAGCTTGCACAGTATAAGCCTCTCCACCATTAGAGTTAATTTCAGTGGCTAGCTCTTTAGCAACTTGAATACTATTTACATAATTGATAAATACTCTATAACCGTTTTTACCTAAATCTTTCGCAGTTGCTGCACCAATCCCTCTTGCTCCACCAGTTATAAGAACATTTTTTTTTGACATTTTGAACTCCTGTTTATTTAAATTACTTGTTATATGCAAGTATATTTTCTTTAAACTTAATTACTTGTTAATAACAAGTATTAGTTATTTTTTGATACAATAAGATTATGGAAAAAGAAGAATTTAACTTTCAAGAGTCTTATGGCTATCACTTTATTAGTACATCTGTTGTTATTAAAAGACTTATAGAGTCAAGGATTCAAGAATACGATCTTACACATTTACAATTTAGTATCTTGATGAATCTTTATAGAAACAATACAACAACACAAAAAGAATTGCTGAAATATGTTTACGGGGATGAAGCAAGTGTAACAAGACTTATTGATAGGCTTGAGTCAAAAGGTTATCTCAAAAGAGTACAATCTCAAGACGATAAAAGAAAGAAAAATATCTCTCTTACAGAGGAGGGACGATTTTTAGTACAAAAACTTGTCCATTTTGCAAAAGAGGTTAACCAGGAACTTATTAAAGATTTAGATCAAGATGAAGCTGAAGAGTTCTTACGTTTATTACAAAAAGTCAGTTCTTCTTTAGATAAAGTGTAAAGAAATACCTTTACTTATTTATTTTAATTGTTCCAGATATATTTTTAATGTCTTCACAACCTTTGATACATCTGCCTAATTCATAAAGTCCAGAGGCATTTCCAAAATCTTTATAGAACATTACTACATCTCCCCAAGGTGCATAATAAGCAAGCGTCCCATTTTTAGCATTTGCCATTGGTGAATCAACTATAGAGAGTTTTGTCGGAGGGTAAAAGATCTTTTCGTTGTCACTAAAGTTTTCAACTTTAATTTCTAAAGGTAACTGCCCGTACAGCTCTTTTGCAGCTTTAGAGTTGTTGAGCTGAAAAACAATTTTAATATCGTTAGAGAGTATTGTGATCTCCATAATATATTCCTTACCCTTTGAGACTTTCATAGTACTTATCATCTACACGTTCAAGCCATTCGTTACTTGTTTGAGTTCCCGGTATCTCTATAGCTATATGACTAAACCAGCTGTCGGCTTTTGCACCGTGCCAATGTTTTACACCTGTTGGAATATATGCAACTGATCCCTCTTGAAGGCTTATGGGTTCTTCACCATCCTTTTGGTACCAACCTTCTCCGGCAGTACAGATCAGTATCTGCCCACCGCCACTTTGAGCATGATGAATATGCCAGTCATTGCGACAACCAGGCTCAAAAGTGACATTGAACATAAGAAGATGTGCATCTTCCGGATTGAGTAATAAGTTTAAAAAAGAATCTCCCGTAAAGTATTGTGCATAATCTTCATTGTATGCACCTGTACCAAACATATTTGCTTTTTCAAATTCTGCTTTATCTGTATACTTCATCTCTTAGTCCTTTTGAATAGTTTTCTTTAATCTTGTAATTCAACACCGCTAATCATTTTATAGTGTTGAAGCAATTGTTCCTGTGCACTGATATTGTCTGCTTTTAAAGAATGACTTGCCTCTTGCATATGAAAAAGGTAAAGACCACTAAACGTAGCAGCTTCACTTGAGGCCAACCATACTTGTGTTTTTGCCCCCTCATCTAAATCATCAGGCGCACTTGAACCACCCATCTTTGTCGGGACCCAACCAGGATCAACAGTATTGACATAAACATCGGGCCATTTACGCGCTAATGTAAAAGAGAGCATCAGTACAAGTAGTTTTGAAGTTGCATAGTTGACACCTTGTTCTAAAGAAATGTTTTCAATATCTAAAACTCCTTGCTGGTGCATATTTGAACCTATATAGATAAGCCGCTTTGGTTTATGTACAAGAGCACTTAAAATATATGGAGCAAGTACATTAACTTTGAAAATCTCCTCATTTGAACTTTCATATACACCTGCATTATGAATAATTGCATCAAATGCTCCCAATCTGTTTAGCTCTTTTGCCAACTCTTTGGTCGCTTTTATATCAGACAGGTTTGCTGTCAAAATTGTCTGGGATGAAGTTAACTTCTCCTGTAGCTCTTTTGAACGTTCTTCATTACGGGCATGCAGAACAACATTATGCCCTTCGTTTATCAGCATTTGAGCTGCCAAGAAACCCAAACCGTCAGTCGAACCGGTTATAAATATTTTAGCCATTATAATTGCTTAGAATGTTGCGGCATCTATAACGTAACGGTAACGTGCTTTTTTATTTACTACATTGTCCCAAGCTTCATTAATCTGTTCTGCAGAGATGATCTGAATTTGAGGATACACTTTATTGTCTGAACAATAATTTACTACCTCTTGAGTCTCCGGCATACCACCGATAAGTGAAGCATTAAAATTAACGCGGCTAAATGAGAGCCCAAGAGCATTTAAATTAAGAGAGAAACCTTCAGGCATACCAACTTGCGTGTAAGTTCCGTAAGGCTTAACTACAGAAGCGTAAGCAGCAACATCATACTGATATGGAATCGTACAAAGCATATAATCTAACTTGCCTGCATAAGGTTGTAGTTTTGACAAATCATCTACAACGATTGCCTCTTTAGCACCAAATTTTAATATATCGTCTACCTTGCTTGCAGATGTTGTAAAAGCATAAACTTCCGCTCCTTTTGACACGGCAAGTTTTATAGCCATATGTCCAAGACCGCCGATTCCAGCCACTCCGACCTTATCTCCTTTTTTAATGTCAAATTTCATAATAGGAGAGTATGTAGTGATTCCAGCACAGAGTAGCGGAGCAGCTTCTTGAAAACTTATATTTTCCGGAATATGCACGACAAAATGTTCTTTTACAACAATATTATTTGAATAACCGCCCTGAGAGATTCCAGTAGGTGAACTTTTTTCAGGATAACCATAAGTAAAGACGGTCTCAGGACAGTACTGTTCTTCACCCTGTTTAAAACTTTCACATTCGGGGTTACTGTCTACCATACATCCTACACCGGCTCTGTCACCAACTTTAAATTTTGTTACATTTTTTCCGACTGCAGCAACGACACCGACAATTTCATGACCCGGTACTTGAGGGTACTGTTGTGCTCCCCAATGCCCTTTCATTTGATGGATATCAGAGTGGCAAATACTTGCATATTTGATGTTGATTAATACATCATCATCTCCCACTGGACGACGTTCAAATTTCCAAGGTTTTAACTTCCCTGAGGTATCTACTGCTGCATAACCTTTTGATTGTATATTATTGTTCATCCTTTGCTCCTTAGCGAATGTATTTGTAGATGTTGAAAATACTAAACCTGCACCTGCTAGTGCTGTTTGTTTTATAAAGTCTCTTCTGGACTTCTCATTTGCTTTAGTATCCATCTTGAACTCCTAAAAGTGTTTTTGTATTACAACTTTTGTGTAATGGCATGATTAAATTGTACTACAATATTGGTATTGCCTATAGAACATTTCTATATTATGATTGCCTAATTCTGCAAAGAGATGTATAATAATAAAAAAATGGATATGTTATGAATAATATGTCAATACAAAACTATCGTGAAGAACTTAAAGATATCATCAAATTAAGATACACTGATGATAACCTCATAACTACTCAAATAGATCAGCTTACTTTTTATTATAGATCTGATCCGACAGACATGCTTGAAACACTTTACGAGCCTTCTGTTTGTATAATTTTACAAGGCAGTAAAGAGGTTGGTCTTGGCGATGAGTTGATTCCATATGATGAAGATATGTACCTATTGGCATCAATACATATGCCCGCTCAAGTACGGGTAGTTAAGGCATCATTACAACAGCCTTATATCGGACTTACCATTACATTTACTATGGAGCAAATATTTGAAGTGCTAAAAGAGATGCCTCCTGTAGCAAAACAATCGGCTAGATCACAGCGCGGTCTTTACTTTGGAGATATGAAACTGCAACTTCTTGAGTCTGTTACCCGTTTGGTTCGTCTGCTTGATTCACCGGAAGATATTTCTGTACTATCCCCTTTAATAATCAAAGAGATTTTGTATACGGTTATGCGTGATGAAGGAGGAGATGTGATCCGTCAATATGTTCAAGACGGAAGTTCAGAACAGCGGATTGTACAGGCTATTACAAGGATAAAAGATAAGTATAACCAGCCGCTTAACGTTAAAGAGTTGGCACGAACACTAAGTATGAGTGAGTCGTCTTTATATCACAGTTTCAAAAAAATGACTGCTATGAGCCCGTTGCAATTTCAAAAAAAATTACGTCTTCAAGAAGCTAGACAGATGTTATTGACACAAAATATTGAAGCGGCACAAGTAGCATTTGAGGTAGGATATGAAAGTCCATCACAATTTAGTAGAGAATTTTCACGTATGTTTGGCTTGGCTCCTAAAACTTATGCAGTTAAAAATCAAAAGATATCTTAAAGTGGTATATGAAAGAATTTGATAATTTTGATAGAATACATATTATTATTTAGTATTTTTAAGAAAAAATTGAAATGAAAACATACTCGTGTAGTTTTGAGTATTAAAACGGCATAAATCATGAATGAAGTAAAAAATAAAATATTTTCAAAACCATTTTTAGACTCACTCTTTTTTACTCAAAATAAATGGCACCAGCATGGAGTTCTTGTTCATACTTTGAGAGTAGTGTATCAGGTACTTAAACATGGTGAATTTAAGATGCTTGGCGCTGCTTTTTTGCACGATGTCGGAAAACCTTTTGTTGCTTTTAAAAAGGATGCTGAAGACTGGGAATTTAAAGAATGGAGTTTTACCGATCATGAGGAGAGAAGTTATCAGATCATAAAAAACTGGACTTTTGTAAGTGAGTATACGAAAAACTTGGTTCGTTACCATTATCTCATTCGAGATATCAAAAAAGCAAAAAAAGAAGACTTGGCTAGATATGCTTTAAAGCAACCTATTTGGGACAGTCTGGATGAAGAGCTTCAAAGAGATTTAGAGAAATTTTTAATATATGATGATCTAGGCAAGGGAAAAAAACGAAGAGAGTAATAGATATATGAGAGATACAAAAAAAATACAAATATCCTTACTGTTGATTGCCACACTTGGTGTTATGTCCGGTATTACCGTAGTTTCTTCCTTACCGCTGATAGCACATACTTTTTCAGATATAGAACATATTGAATTTTTATCAAAACTGATGCTTACAATTCCTTCAATGATCATAGCTTTATTTGCACCGTTTGCCGGACATATTGTCGATAAGTTTGGACGCTTAAAGCCTTTGTATGGCGGTATTATTCTTTTTATAATCGGTGGGAGTTCCGGCTTTTATCTGCACGATTTTTACGTGATCCTAATCGGTCGTGCTCTTCTTGGACTTGCAGTTGCACTTATTATGACTAGTTCAACGGCACTTATTGGAGATTACTTTAGTGAAGAGGCACGACATAGATTTATGTCAAAACAGGGGATGGCTGTAGCTCTTGGAGGTATATTTTTTATCTCTTTAGGTGGATTGCTCGCTCAGCTACATTGGTCGTATCCTTTCGCTATCTATTTAATTCCTCTACTCTTTTTTCCCTTACTTCTTACATCTCTTTATGAACCTAAAAAATATACGCAAATCAATGAAGATTTGGATGTAGAAACAAAACTGTTTCCTGTCTACTTGACTGCATTTTTTGTCATGGTACTGTTTTACATGCTTCCAACGCAATTGCCGTATTTAATAGTCAATATCTTAGGTGGAAAACCGCAAACAGTAGGTTTTGTAATCGCGACAGCGATGACTTTTAATGCTCTTACCTCTATGCAGTATGCAAAGATAAAAGCAAAATTTTCTTATATTCAGATCTATATGGCAACATTTGTCTTGTTTAGTTTAGGGGTATTTATCGTCTCTCAAGCCAATAGCATTGCAGATCTCTTTTTTGCTACCGCTCCTCTTGGAATGGCTTTTGGGCTTTTACTTGTAAATACCAACGCTTGGTTTCTTTCACAAGTACCGCCGCATAAAAGAGGAAAAGCTTCAGGGATGTTAACCTCTAGTTTTTTCTTGGGACAGTTTTCTTCCCCTTTACTGTTTGAGCCTATTGTTTTGGCTTACGGAATTCAAGGACTCTTTTTTATAGTCTCACTTGTCGCTCTTTGTGTAGCGGTTTTCCTGTTTGTAAAGGGTTATAAATAGTTTTAGTGTTTAGGATTTTGAACGATTTCTAGAGTTAGACCTAGGCTTATTTTGTCTAGGTTTTGAATTGTTTTTAGAACCACCTCGTGAACCGCGACCTCCACCCATATTTATAGGTTCAGCTTTTATAGAAGGATCGGGTTTAAAACCTTTTAACCATACTTTTGGAATATCTTTTTTAATAAGCTTTTCAATATTTCTTAAAAATTCATCCTCATCTACACATACCAGTGAGATTGCTTCACCTTCATTACCGGCACGTCCCGTACGTCCAATACGGTGTACATAATCTTCACTTACATTAGGCAGTTCAAAGTTTACCACATGAGGCAGCTGGTCTATGTCGATGCCGCGTGCTGCTATATCTGTGGCGACTAAGACTCGTACTTCACCTTTTTTAAAATCAGCCAATGCCTTAGTTCTTGCATTTTGACTTTTATTACCGTGAATAGCTACTGCTGTAATACCGTCTTTTTCCAACTGTCCACATAGTTTATTCGCCCCATGTTTAGTTCTTGTGAAGACGAGTACCTGCTTCCAATCTCCATCACGTATAAGATGTGTTAAAAGCTCACGTTTACGTGCTTTATCAACGTGGTAAACTGCTTGTTTTACGATCTCACTTGAAGTGTTTCTTCGCGCTACTTCTATAAGCGTCGGAGATTTCAGTAAACTCTCTGAGAGTTTTTTGATCGCATCTGAATAAGTTGCTGAGAAGAGAAGGTTTTGTCTCTCTTTAGGAAGGAGTTTCATAATTTTTTTAATATCATTGATAAACCCCATATCTAACATCCTATCCGCTTCATCAAGTATGAAGAAGTCAACTTTTGAGAGTTTGATCGTTCCTTGCGATATATGGTCAAGGAGTCTTCCGGGAGTAGCTACCACGATATCTACACCTTTTCTTAGTTGAGTGATTTGAGGGTTTATCTTGACACCTCCAAAAATCACGGTAGATTTAAAAGGAAGATACTTCCCGTAAAGAGATACACTCTCACCAACTTGTGCTGCCAACTCACGTGTCGGCGTTAATATGAGTGCACGAACATGACGTTTATCTTTTGTTGCTTTATCGCGTGCAAGCAGTTCCAGTAAAGGTAATGTAAAACCTGCTGTTTTTCCCGTACCTGTTTGCGCACCTGCTAATATGTCTTTTTTTTCTAATACTACAGGTATAGCTTTTTCCTGTATCGGTGTGGCCTTTGTATAGCCTTGTTCTTGTATCGCTTTTAATAGAGGTGCTGATAGACCCAGTTCTTTAAATGTCAACTTATTTTATCCTAGTTGTTAATATAATTCATAATAGCATAATAAACTGCGAGTAAGGCCAGAAATTTAAACTAATATGGTTTAGTGACTAAAAAGCTTATTAAGATTATAAAAGTATAATACATACTATGAAAAAAATAGCACCAATATTAATAGTTTTACTTTTTGTAGTAGTTATAGTTTTTATCTTTCTTTCTCTAGGAAAGACGCAGCATATGGTTGTGATCAAGGAGGGAAACCTCAAGCAAATTCCACTTCAAATTGAGCTTCACAAATATCAGGACAGCTATTGCGGGATGATTATCGATGATCTGAAATATGCATCTCAGATTGTTGCAAAAGACGGAAAAACTTGGTTTTTTCATGATCATGGAGATTTTGTTTTATGGCTTGAAAACAAACCATTTAAAGAGAGTGCAAAGATCTGGGTAATGAGTAGAGATACTCATAAATGGATAGATGCAAGAGAAGCTTATTATTCAAGAGATGAAATAACACCTATGGGCTTTGGATTTGGAGCGTATGAAAAACAACAAGAGGGACTTGTAAACTTTGAGCAGATGAAACTTTTTACACTGCGTGGTGAAACTATGCAAGATCCGAAAATAAGAAAAATTTTAACGGATAAATAAGTGGATACAGTAAATATAATAGCAATAGTTAGCATCGCATTTTTAGGCTCTTTTGGACATTGTATAGGTATGTGTGGGGGTATCGTTTTAGCATACTCTAGTATCAAAATAGAGCCGCAGAGTTCCAAAGTTTCAAAAAGTGTGGCACACCTTCTGTATAGTTTGGGAAGAGTATTTACATATACGATCTTAGGTGCAATTTTTGGTTCGCTCGGTGGTGTAGTTACGTTTTCAAATACTGCAAACGGTGCATTGTTGGTATTTGCAGGTATTGTGATGGTATTAGCCGGTTTGTCATTAATGGGAAAAATTAAATTTTTAACAGTGATTGAGCATACATTTTCATCTTCGCAAATGTATAAAAATGCTTTTAGAAGCATACTTAATTCGAAATCAAATTTTAGTTTTTTCGTTCTTGGAATGCTTAACGGACTACTGCCTTGCGGTTTTGTGTATTTCTTCGCAATCACAGCAGCTGCAACGGCAAGTCCATTGTATGGTGCTTTGGTAATGTTTATTTTCGGTATCAGTACGATTCCTGCAATGTTTGGGCTTGGGTTTTTATCTTCAATGGCAAGTGCTACAAGTTTTAGAAACATGATGATGAGTCTTTCAAGTGTAGCAGTTATTTTGTATGGCGGTTTTACTATATACAACGGTTACGATTATCTTACAAACCCTTTAAGAACCGTACAACAGTGTCATTAATTGAAGTAGATTAAATTTAGAATTAGATATAATAAAAATAAAAAGGTTTTGAGACTATGAAAAGTTCAATTATAGAGAGTATTAAGTCACTTCCTCCTCTTTCAAAAACGATTGCTGAAATCGATAGGGTTTTCGCAGACTCTGAATCTGGTGTAGCTGATCTTGCTAAAGTAATTGAACATGATCCTATGATCGTAGCTAACCTTTTAAAAACTGCCAATTCTCCTTTATACGGCTTTGGAAATGAGATCAAAAATGTCGCTCAAGCGGTATCGCTTTTCGGTATGAGTATGACGAGAAGCATTGCTGTTGGAAATGCGGTAAGAAAACTTTTAAACGTTGATATGCAGCCGTATGGAATTACAAGTGATGATTTTGCGGAAATCTCTTCTATGCAAGCAACCTTAATGACTAAATGGTATTCAAAAATAGATAAAGCAAAAGCAGAAAAACTTTATTTGGCAGCTTTTTTGCAAGAAACAGGAAAAATTTTAATTGCTAGTGACGTAATTAAAGAAGATGAAGATGTTAGTTTTAAATCTGAAGTGGAGATGTCGAACAATCTCGCTCAAGTTGAAAAATCTTATGTAGGGGTTACAAGTTCTGAAGTGACGTCTAAGGTTTTTGAACACTGGGGATTTCCTAAAGAGTTTGTTGAAATGATCCGTTTCGCAGATACGCCGGAAGAAGCTCCTGCTGAAATAAAAGAGTTTGCAACGGCTTTACATATAGTAAAGACAGCGTTACCTATTAATAAGCCTTTTTCCGAGCAAGCGATTAACTTTGCACTTCGCAAAGCAAGAGATGGCGGTTATAAGTATGAAATTCTAGAAGATGCAATTGATGATATGTTAGATATTATCGAAGAAGAAGCAGAAGTATAATGTCAAAAGTAGTTACAGTTATTGATACTTTCGGCTTCTTTTTCAGAAGCTTTTATGCACTTCCACAACATCTTAAAACTAAAGACGGTTTCCCGACAGGGCTTTTAACAGGTTTTACAAACTTTATCTCAACATTGCAAAAAGAGCATGACAGCGATTATCTTATCTTTGCCGTTGATTCTAAAGGTCCTACTTTTAGAAATGAGATAGATGAAAACTATAAGGCAAACCGTCAAGCACCTCCGCCGGAACTTACAATGCAGCTTCCAGTAGCTATTGAGTGGATCAATAAAATGGGTTATAAAACACTTGGACTTACTGGTTTTGAAGCAGATGATATGATCGCGACGGTTGTAAAATTTGCAAAAGAGAAGGGTTATATCGTACGTGTAGTCTCACACGATAAAGACCTTTATCAGCTTATAGATGACGATAAAGTAGTGTTGGTAGATGCAATCAAGCGAAAAAGCATCAATGAAGCAGCGTGTTATGAAAAGTACGGAGTAACTCCAAAACAGTTCATTGACTACCAATCAATTCTTGGAGATAGTGCCGATAACGTTCCAGGTGTAAAAGGGATCGGAAAAGTTGGTGCGGAAAAACTTTTAAAAGAGTTCGGAACACTCGATAATATTTATGCAAATATAGATGCGATCAAAGGGGCAAATCAAAAGAAACTGATCGAGTCTAAAGAGCAGGCATATATGTCTAAGCAGCTTGTGTCTCTTCGTGATGATGCATTTGAAAACTTAGATTTTGAAGAGTATAAAATGGATGTTGAAAATCCATTTTTAAATATTTACGATGAACTTGTACAGTATGAGCAAAATGCAGTCCTTAGAACTCTTCATGCAAAGAATATGGTAAGTGAAGAGCGAAAAGAGCAGGCTGTGAAAAAAGCTCAAGAAGAGATTGAAGAGGATAAAAGTGCAGAAGAGTTTAAAACAACTCTGATCACGAATACAAAAACTCTCAACGAAGTACTTTCACAACTTGAAGAGTTGAGTGTTGTAGCCTTTGATACGGAAACAACTGGACTTGATTATAAAACCGATAAGTTAGTCGGCTTTTCATTCTGTTTTAATGAAGATGAAGCGTATTATGTTCCTTTTGGACACTTCTATTTAGGTGTCGGTGAACAGATCTCCCAAGAGGATGCAAAAGAGGCTATCAAGAAGATCTTCAAATCACTTGTAGTAGGGCACAATATCAAGTTTGATCTACACTTTGTCAATAAATTTGTAGGCGAAACCTTAAAACCTTATGCAGACAGTATGATCCTTGCATGGCTTATCAATTCAGAAGCAGCTCTTGCACTTGATAAACTTTCAGAAAAACTACTGAACCATAAGATGATATCGTTTAAAGATACAGTAAAAAAAGGAGATGATTTTTCATCGGTTGAACTTGAAGAAGCGTGTAAATATGCAGCAGAAGATGCATATATAACACTTAAACTCTACAACTTGTTTTTACAAAAACTAGAACTGCAAAATGCGGCACACCTGATCGATGAAGCAGATGAGATAGAGATACCTTTTATGCAGACTCTTTTAGAGATGGAAGAAAACGGTATAGCACTAGATACTGTATTTTTAGAGAAGTTCTTAGATGAGGTAAAAGATAGTCTTGCTAATTTGACAAAAGAGATTTATGAGCTTGCAGGTTCAGAGTTTAATATTAACTCTACCAAACAGCTTGGTGTAATCTTATTTGAAACTCTTGGACTTCCTGTCGGTAAAAAGACAAAAACAGGTTATTCTACTGATGAGAAAGTTTTAAACTCTCTTATAGAAGCACATCCTATTATCCCAAAACTCTTGGAGTATCGTGAGGTTTATAAACTTTACTCTACATATATTGAACCTCTTTTAAAACTGGCAAAAGAGAGTGAAAGTTCTCGTATATATACGTCATTTGTACAGACTGGAACGGCAACGGGACGTTTAAGTTCTAAAAATCCTAATTTACAAAATATTCCTACTCGTACACCGCTTGGTGCAAAAATTCGTCAAGCATTTGTTGCACCAAAAGGGAAAAAGCTTATAGGGATCGACTATTCACAAATTGAACTTAGACTTTTGGCTCATTTCACACAGGATCCTGTTTTAGTAGATGCGTTTAATCACGATAAAGATATTCACCTTCAAACTGCAATCGTTCTCTTTGGAGAGGAAGAGGCTGCCAAGAAAAGAAATATAGCAAAGACGGTAAACTTTGGACTTCTTTATGGTATGGGACAGAAAAAACTTTCTGATACTTTAGGAATTACAACAAAAGAAGCAAAAGAGATTATTGAAAAGTATTTTGAATCATTTACAACAGTAAAAACTTATTTCAGGTCTATAGTGGACGGTTCTAAACATAACGGTTATATTGAAACATTATTACATAGAAGAAGATATTTTGACTATGAGAATGCGACGCCTATGTTTAAAGCTGCTTACGAACGTGAGAGTGTCAATAGTGTTTTTCAAGGAAGTGCAAGCGATCTTATTAAACTTGCAATGAATAAAATTGCAAAAACAATAAAAAAAGAGAATTTACGCGCAAAACTTTTATTGCAGATTCACGATGAATTGATTTTTGAAGTTGATGAAGATGTTGCTGATGAGCTTGGTAAAAAGTTTCAATCAATTATGGAAGAGATTTATGAGCTTCATATTCCACTTAAAGCATCACTTAATATAGGTGATAATTGGAGTGAGTTAAAATAAAGAATTCAAGCCTTGAGAAATAATTATCTCTCGATAGGCTTTGGAGTAGGTTCACTAAAAAGGAACCCTTGAGAATATTCAATACCCAGTTCATCAAGTTTATTCTGAACTGCTTGAGAATGAACAAATTCTGCAATAGTAGGGATTTTGGCATTTTTTGCAAAAAAGCTGATAGCTTTTGTGATCTCATAGCTTTTTTTATCGGTGTCGATATTTTTAATATATCTTGCATCGATTTTTAAGAAGTCAATCTCCATATCTAAGATTCTTTCAAAGTTAGAGTACTCAGATCCAAAATCATCAATAGCTATTCTAAAGCCGCTTGCTTTTAAGCTTTTTAATTGTTGTACATGGTTTGTTTTACCTGTTGCACTGACACCTTCTAAAACTTCTAAAATGACTCTATTTGGAGAGATGTTATATTCTTTAGTCTTTTGTAAGAGGTAGTCTTTTAAGAAGTGTTGGTTTAGATCATCTTCTGTAATATTAATAGAAAAAGAGTAGTCATTTTTGGACATCTCTTTAAAACTTGTGTCTATAATTCTTTTTGTTATTTCTGTTAATAATCCTGAAAGTCTGGCAGCTTCTAAAAAGGCAATAGGTGATAAGACTTTGTCAAATTCTTGAATTCTTGCTAATACTTCAAACTTCAGAATTTTTCCTGTTTTATTGTCTCTAATACCTTGAAAATAAGGGATTACTCTGTGTTCAAGTAAAGCTGAATAAAGATGACGGCTTGATTCTATGAAAGCTTTTTTATTTTCCTCACTATATTCTCGACTAGTTGAAGGTTCGTAAATATATAAGTTGTTTTTCCCGTTTTCTTTTGCCTTTTTCAATGCAAAAGCAGCATCTCTAAGATGATTTGCATCGGTAAAAACGGCGCCGTAAGTAAATGAAATATTAAACGTCAAATCAGAGGCAAGCAATGTTGAACTGTAAAAATATTCCTGTATTTCTGCAACAAGCTCTTTGATATCAACTTCTTTTGTATAAAGTAGGGCAAATTCATCGGCATTAATTCTAAATGTTTCATGTGTACCAAAATTATTTTTTAATACCTCGGCAATATCTACGAGAATTTCATCACCTATTTCAAATCCGTATGCACTGTTAATATAGGAGAAGTTATTTACATTGAGTAAAATTAATGTAATGTCGCCATGATATGTTTCAAGTGTTCGAGCTAGTTTAGCTTTATTGTTTAAAGATGTAAGAGTGTCTGTATATGCCAGTGCTTCTATTTTCATTTGTGCAGCTTTTAATTCTGTCAAATTAGTGAAAATACCGACATAATTCTTTTTACCTTGAAATTCTAAAATACTGATACTTAACCATTGAATGACTTCATTGCCGTGAGCGTCAATATTTGTAATTTCACCTGCCCACTTTGATGTTTTCTCTAAAGTTTCCCACATCTCTCTATAAAATGACGGAGATTGTAATCTAGACGATAATATCCTTGGATTTTTCCCAAAAATCTCTTCATCCGTAAATTTATAGATATCTTTAAATGCTTGGTTGCATTCAATGATTTTATTGTGTTGGTCGGTAATAATAATACCCTCTGAAGCATTTTGCAGGGCAACAGAAAAAAGTTTGATTTTTTGATCTTTTTGAATGTTTTTAAGAACAATACTAATAATTTTAGAACCTGTTTCTAAAAGTTTTTTATGAAAATTAGAAGGTGAACGGTGTTCGAAAGATGAAAGGGCAAAACTTCCTACAGGTATACCGTATTGATCCCTTATTGGCATTGACCAGCAAGCACATAGATTAAAGTCATAAGCTATTTTACGCAGATCGCGCCATCTGTCATCTTCAAAAGTATTCGTGACATATTGGGCTTCATTTCTAAAAACGGCATTTCCACAAGAACCACCGCCTGCACCCGGTTTTAAATTGGCTAAAGCTTGATGTCCAACATCAGGGACGGAAGGTGCAGATAATACACTCATTAAACCGTTTGAAGAATCTACCAGCATAACAGACGCAACAGAGTTGGGTAGAAGTTTTTCAGCAAAAAGACACAAAGTGTCAAGTACTGATCTGGCTTCTGTTCCTGCTGCTATCATACTTAAAATATCATTTTGTATCGTAATAATATTATTATATTCCTCTGGCGTAATTTGCACCTCTTCAAGATCTTGAAGTTCTAAATTACAGCTAGTATCGTTAAAAGACATTAAAATAATCCATTTTCATTGTTATTGTTTATTGTATCACACATTTGTAATATTCGTACAATTATTTGATTTTTTTATATATAAAGCTGAAAACTTCCGCTATTGCCTTGTACATCTCAGGTGGAACTTCATGATCAAGTTCTACTTTTGAGAGGAGTTCTATTAGATCTTCATCTTGCTTGATCGGAATATCATTCTCTTTCGCAATCTCTATAATTTTTTGAGCAGTTTTACCTTCACCTTTCGCTTTTACCTTTGGTGCAGAGTCTTTAGTTGCATCATATTTCAGCGCTGCTGCTTTTGGTTTCATATTTTTACCTCAAAACCGAGATCGATATCTTTTGTCTCTTGAGTGTATTTGGTCTCGTTTGGATCTATAAAACGGATATCTTGAACAAGTAGTCCAGTAGAAGTCAATTGTTCTTTCAGCTCTTTGATATCTGGTAATAAAAGGTTTTTAAGTTCTTGATTTTGTGTTGTTACATTAATATTGAGGAACTTCTTTTCAAACAGACCAAGGCGTATACGTAACTCTCCATACTCTTTGAGATTAAGTTCTATATCACAAAAATAAGCCCCGTTTTTATCTTTTTTAACACTAAAGCTTCCATCTTCAAGTGCATCAAAATCATATGGTATATACATTGCCGAAGCATTTGATAGATGCGAAAGAAGTTGATAGTAATCAATTTGCAGAGAAAGTTTGTCGACGATATTGAGTAGTTGTGTTTTATTTGGCAACAATGAACTCTCAAGTTCTTGTTTGGTTTTTAACAGTGCTGCTTTAAAATCATTGGAAAGAAGCTCTTGGATTTTTGCATCTTGAGCGTTAAGATTTTTGAGCTTTGATTCTAAAAATAAACCGGAGTTTTCGAGTTTGGTTTTGAGTGTTTTATCGTCTATATTTTTTATATCGCTAAGCATGCTTTGCAGATGTTTTTCAATAGGGAGATTTTGTTTGTCATTTTGCAAAAAAAACAGAAGTTCTTTCATAGTGCTTTTAATACTTCCAAGCTCTTTCATAGTAGGGTTATTCTTAAGCAGTTCCAAGAGAGTTTGATTTTGCAGTTCACTTGTAGCAGATTCTTTGAAAATAGAGTTTAATATAGAACTGAGATCCTTCGCTTGTGATAGTTGGGCAAACTTCTCAGGTGAGAGCTCTTGCAACACACGAGCAAGTGCCTTATTTGTTGAAGGCAGGACAATAGTTTGCAATTTACCTGTATTTAATTGTATCATTCCTAGAGTTTATTCTAAGTTAACAAAAAAACTCCTTATATTTTTATAATTGGATTTATTTATTTGTCTTTAAAATATATGAGTTAAAATCACGAAAAAATTAGGTATATAATTATGAGAGAGATGAAAGAACTTAACGCTCTTGGCGGTATTTTAGAACCATGTAGTTTAGATCCTTTAACAGGTTTTTTCCGTAGTGGTTATTGTGAATGTGGAAAAAACAATGAATCTATACATATGGTTTGTATCTATGCAACAGAAGAGTTTTTAGAATATTCAAAAAAAGCGGGTAATGACCTTTCGACTCCAATGCCGCAGTATAATTTTCCAGGATTGAAACCTGGTGATAGCTGGTGTTTAAACGGGCCTAGTTTTGCCCGTGCTTTGAAAGACGGTATTGATGTGAAAATATTTATACACTCTACTCATATCAATATTTTAAAACTAGTAGATTTAGAAACATTAAAAAAATGTGCTATTGATTTATAGTAATCAGAATAAAGAGGTATTATGCGCGAAAAAATTGAAAAAATTTTAAAAATATGGCATAAACATTATGCAAATGAAGAAAATCAATACAGTGAGTTTGAGCCTTCAGATATAGAATATTTTGTGGGATGTCTACTCTATAACCATTTTGCTTTTTCAAAAGCTGTCCCAACTATGAAAACAATTGATTTGAGCTATGATTTTCTCTCAACTTGCGGTGATGTGGAATACGAAGAAGTAAAATCAGTTGTTGAAGAGATCAAGTTTGAAACTGAACTTGAAGCGGTTGACTTTTTGTTAGAGTATATTGAAGAAGCACGTCGATTGTACACACCTGTAGAATTGTATCTTTTGGACAGATTACTAAAACATGTAACACTTTTAAAAGAGCGTTATATGAATGATGTTGAAGCCCAAAGTGTAGATTTTCAAAGGTTGAGATTTCATTAATGAAAAAATACTTGATCACTTCTGATGATTTTTACACACAAGAAGATACTATCTTTCAGGAGACACTGGAAGCACAGATTAAAAAACATCAACCCGATTTTCTTCTATACAGAGATAAAGAAAATCAAAATTATCCTAAGCTTGCAAAAACTTTTATACAAGTATGTAACAAACACACATCTGTAAAATGTTTTCTACATCAGGATCCCTTTTTAGCTAAAGAATTGGGAGCTACAGGTGTACATTTAAACTCTACTCAGTTTGAAAGTATTGCCAAGGCAAAAGAGTTTGGACTAGAAGTAATTATTTCCACACATACTTATGATGAAGTTAAAAAAGCACAACAACTCGGTGCAGATTATGTAACATACAGTCCGATATTTCCTTCACCAAACAAAGGAGAGCCCAAAGGAATTGAAGCTCTAAAAGATCTTATAGAACAAGTAGATATTAAAGTTTTTGCACTCGGCGGAATCATAGAAGAAAAACAGATCCAACAGGTCAAGGATGCTAAAGCATACGGTTTTGCATCTATACGTTATTTTTATTAAAGCAAATCTTACAGCTAGTCATTAACTGCTTTTTGACTTCAAAATCTTCCTCAGATATAATATTCATATAGATTATAAAAACTGGAGTGTCAAAATGGGACACGAAATGTGGAGCTACTCTGCAATAATACTGTTTTTCGTTGTTATTGCAAAAATAATTTCTCAAAAAACATCCACGATCGATGTAATATGGTTAATTGTTTTTGGCTCTATAGGAGTGAACTTAGGGATATTGCCTGAACATAATGAAATACTTGAAGCAATCGGGGATTGGGGGATAGTATTTATTATGTTTGCACTTGGTTTTGATGAAGATCTTAACCATTTTATGCAAAGTTTAAAACGTAGTTTCGGGATAGCAGTAATAGGTGCAGTATTTCCATTTTTAGCAGGATTTTATACTGCTGGATTGTTTGGATACGGGTTTAATATGCAAATGATTTGGGGACTTACTATGACGGCAACAGCAGTTAGTTTGACTATGGTGTCTCTGCATGAACAAGGACTTCATAGGACAACTGCTTCTACGGCAATTATGAGTGCTGCTGTAATTGATGATATTTTATCACTTATCGGTCTTTCCATAATGATTCCTATTGCCGTAAAAAGTTCAACTACGGGTTCCATGATAGAGTTCTCTCAACTCTCCGTAATTGTTTTTAAAGTACTTACTTTCTTTGCAATTATCAGTTTTATAGGTTTAGTACTTTTCCCCGATTCTCTGCCAAAAGAAAAAGATAAAAAATATACTCTGCTTCTTCAGATAGTTATTAAAATTAGAAGCTATTTGGGAATCAGACAACTGCTGATGGCTTATAGCGGAAAATTCACCCCTTTGGTTATGCTCTTTACCGCTTTTGTTTTTGGAGCTTTGGCAGATCAGTTTGGATTTCATCCTGCAATAGGTGCTTATTTTGCAGGTTTGTTTTTGCGTGAAGAATATTTTATGATGGAAGTTGACAATGAGATGCGTTCACATAGAAAGGATAGTGAATTTGTTATAAATCATCTGGCTTACACTATCTTCGGTCCTATCTTTTTTGTTGAACTCGGTTCAAAACTGATTATAGAACTTGAATTGCTCATAGAAATAGTACCTGTTGTATTGACATTGTTTGCAGCCGTGTTTATCTTACAAGTTCTTTCAGCTGCATTAGCTGCTAAATATACGGGCAGGTATGCATGGTATCAAAGCATTATGATAGGGCTCGGTATGTTAGGACGTGCAGAACTTGCTTTTATTGTGATTGATATCGCATTTGTCAATGAGCATTTAATAGATCTCAAACAGTTCGATATTTTGATTCTAACAATCTTTTTACTAAATATTACGGCACCAATGGTTATAAAATGGTGGGAACCCTATTATATGGGTAGAAAAGAACTGGAGTTTTTTGGAGTTAAGTTCTCTAAGTAGGTTCAGTTTTTGAGTTGTCCTGCAAGATATCCGCTTGCAAAACTCCATTGAAGGTTATAGCCGCCGCAAGGACCGTCAAGATTCATAATCTCTCCACAAAAATAGAGCCCTTTGATAAGCTTACTCTGCATAGTTTTTGGATCAATCTCTTTAAGGCTTATACCGCCTCTTGTGATCATAGCCATTTTAAAGCCGTCATGTCCCGTTACCGTCATAGGTGTCCATGCTAACAGCTTAATAAGGTGATCACGTTTTTGTCCCTCGATCTTATTGTATTTCAAAGTTCCGTCAATCTCTGCAAGTTTACAAAGTTCTTGGGATAATGGGAGTGGAAGTAGGGTGTGTACAATATCGACAATTGTTTTATCGGGTGTATCCAGAGAAACTTTTTTGAGATGTTCTCTGATTTGCTCCTCATTTTTCCCTTTTGTAAGGTTGAGTAAAATGGGTACTTCATTATATTTTTTCAGAAGCGGTGTCACTTCTCTTGCAAAGTCAAGTACTACAGGACCGCGAATACCTTCTTTTGTAAATATAAGATCACCCTGAGCATGTAGTTTTTTATGTTTTTTAAGGTCAACACGAAGTTCTACTTTTGCGATCGTATCTGCACGACAGTTTTCCTGCCATCTCTCTTTTGTTTTTAAAGGCATCATGGCAGGGGAAAGATCAGTAACTGTATGTCCTAGAGTATTTACCATGTTGTAGCCATCACCTTCTGCACCTAGAGTAGGGTAGCCTAATCCTCCAGTTGCCAAGATCACATTATGGGTTTTATAGCTTGCATTTTCTGTTTGTACACCTGTGATGTATCCATTGTCAGTTAGCAGATGCTCAACTTTTTGCTCACATTTCAGGTCTACTCCTAAACGCTCGAGCTCATTGGCAAAACCGTCTATAATTGTTTGTGAAGAATGTGATGTAGGAAAGATGCGAAAACCATCGGGTGCATGTGTTTCAATACCGATTCCACTTAAAAATTCAGTTAACTTTTTATGATCAAAAGCGTTCAGGGCATCTTGCATAAAACGTCCGTCACGTCCGAAACGGGACATAAACTCTTCGTTTGAGAGAGTATTAGTTAAGTTACAGCGTCCACCGCCGGTAGCTTTTAGTTTTGAAGCAATTTTTGAAAGTTTTTCAAGTATTAGGACTTTTTTTCCTTCTCTGGCTGCTACAACGGCACCGATGAGTCCTGCTGCACCGCTGCCGACTACTATGAGATCATACACATCATTATTCATAAGCTTATTTTACTATAATTGCGCTTATGAAATGTACATATTACGGCGATCGGGAAAAGTGTTACAAGTGTTACAGACCTAAAAGCTCTTGTATGTGTGAGTACTGTGAAAGCATCAATACGCAGACGAAGTTTGTTGTTTTAATGCATCCTAAAGAGTTTAAAAAAGTAAAAAACAATACGGGGCACTTTACACATCAGAGTTTGCCGAATTCAGAACTTTTTGTAGGAATTGACTTTTCAGACAATAGTCGTATAAATGAAATTATTGCCACACATGAGAGTTATATACTTTTCCCTTCACAAGATGCTGTAAACATAAGCAATGAAAATCCAAAAAGCTCTGAAAAACCTTTGGCAATTTTTATTATAGATTCTACATGGGCATGTACGAAAAAAATGTTTACATTGAGTAAAAATTTAAATACCTTGCGGCATATGAGTTTTACTACGGAAAAAACATCTCAGTATGAGATTAAAGTACAACCCGATGATGCCTATCTATCAACAATAGAATCGACACAAGTAGTATTAGAATGCCTCAATCAATGGAATATAGAAACCATTGCACAAGAACAGCTTCAAAGTTTTACAAAACCTTTTTTACAAATGATAGAGTATCAAAAAGAGTTGATAGCAAACCCAAAAAGTCACGCAGTAAGATTTAAAAGATATACGCAAAAAATTTAATCCTTATCACATCAACATCACAATATAATTCCACTTTTAATATAGATTCAAAAAAAGGATATAAATGAAATTTGTTGCACTATTTAGTGGAGTACTATTAAGTTCATCATTATTGGCAGGAGTTCATTCAGCTCACTGGGGATATATGGGGGAAGAAGATCCTGCTCACTGGGGTGATCTTGATCCAAAATATGCAGAATGTAAACTTGGCGGTTCACAATCTCCAATTGATATTACTGCAAAAAATACAATCAAAACAGTAGGTTTAGAGCCAATTAAATTCGATTATAAAACTTCTGCTGTATCAGTTATTAATAACGGGCATACGGTACAGGTTAATATTGCACCTGGTAGTACAATTACTATTGATGAAAAAACTTTTGAATTAAAACAATTTCACTTTCATGCACCGAGTGAAAACCACATTGACGGAAAGGCTTTTCCTTTAGAGGCACACTTTGTTCACTCTGCACAAGACGGTTCATTAGCTGTTGTGGCTGTTATGTTTAAAGACGGTACGGATAATCCAATTATCAATAGAGTTTGGAAAAAAATGCCACACAAAGCAGGTGAGCAAGCTACTTGTAAACTTCCGGCAAACATGATTAATGAGATGCTTCCATCAGACAAAACATATTATAGATTTGATGGTTCATTAACAACTCCTCCATGTAGTGAAGGTGTAAGATGGTTTGTAATGAAACATTATTCTGAAGTTTCTGCAGAAGAAGTTGAAGAATTTTCTCATACAATGCATCATCCAAATAATAGACCTATTCAACCTACAAACGCAAGAAAAGTCCTTCAATAAACTACAATAATAAGAGAATTTAATTTCTCTTATTGTTCTTATATGTTAAAAACAATTATTTTAAATCATTCTTAAAAAATAAAATTAACACTAATGTAACACTTTTTTGTTAAATTTTCGTCAAATTTGAAATTTGAGGGAAACGTTAAATGAGAAAATATATACATTTATCTGCTATTTGTGCGATTGCACTTAATTTATCAGCAAATGATTTGGGAACAATCCAAGTTGAATCTTCAACAATTGATGATAAATTTGCAACTAAAAAAACGGAAGTATCTTCTACTGCGACACTTAGCGGTGAAAGTGTGGAAGAATTTCATGCTGAAAATATCGCTGATGTACTGAACACTATACCTGGTGTTACTGTTAGAAAAAACGAGGGGGATTCAAACAAGATCCATATCCGTGGGGTAGCTACTGAAGTTTATATGGGAGAAAAACCTGGTGTTGCAATTGTAATTGACGGTGTTCCTGTACAAGAAAGAGCAGGAAGTGTAAATATTGATATCAATAATATTGAATCTATCAAAGTAATTAAAGGTGGAGCTTCTTATCTTTATGGAAACGATGCTTTAGCAGGTGCCGTAATCATTACTACAAAAAGACCAAAAAGTAAAAATGAAGGTTTTGCAACGGCAGAAGTAGGAAGTTATGGATATAGAAAGTATCTAGCTTCATATAACCTAGGAACGGATAATTTTGCCGCATATGTACAGGCAAGCTATAAGAAGAGTGACGGTTATTGGGAAGATGCCGATTATTGGACGAAGTCTATCAATGGAAAGTTTCAATACTATATAGATGATACGAGTGATATTACATTCGGTGCAGATAAAACAAAACGTTTTGAAAATGATACAGGTTCTATTACTTACATGACGTATAACTCTGGCACTGGCGAATACCTGAATCATGTTGAAGCTAATCCTATTAGTGTTGGTGAGACTGGATATGCAACGGATTACGATATTGATTTGACGAAACTCTTTTTAACATACTCAAAAGATTTCGGAAATAACTCAAATCTTATGGCACAAATTTATCAATACACTGATGAGACAAAAAATCAAAGTGGAACATTTGACTCTAACGGTGATGGAATTAGAGATGACCATTTATATGAATCTTATGCAAAAACGAAACAAAGAGGCTTCAAATCTGAATATAGAATGGATGGAAATTCTGCAGCTGGAATGTTAGGGATTGATATAGCAAGAAATAGTACAGACCAAACAAGTAAAGACCGTGTTAATACAACTATCAGTTCTGGATGGAGCAGTAAGACGTATACAGTAGGAACATTGAGAAGTGATACAACTTCAGATGAAGATATCAATGCAGTTTACGGTGAGTTTAAATATGGTCTAACAAAGGAACTGACATTTACTCTTAATGGTAGATATGACAATATTAAATACGATTATTCAAATAATAAGACTATGGAAAATTGGAATAAAACTTTTAATGAAGCTTCTTACAGAGCTGGAACTACTTATGCCTTGACACCAAAGTCGACACTTTTCGCAAGCTTCTCAACAGGTTTCCGCGTACCAACTTTATCACAGATTTATGCGGGTGATCTTGCATCATACGGAAGTTATGTAAATAATTTAAATATTGATTCTGAAAAAACATATAACTATGAGATTGGATTGAGACAACAAGTTGGCGGACTTTCTTATGAGGCATCAGTATTTCAGTTAACTAGAAAAGATGCAATTACGAAAAACGGTGGTAACTATGTTAGTGATCCGACACCTGGTATAGATATTTCATATGGAAACTATGCAGATATGAGAAGCAGAGGTTTAGAACTTGCTGTAAACAGTGACAAGAAAAAAGAGCTTTATTTTGTATTTAACTATACATACCTAGATGCTAAATATACAAGATTTGACAGTTATAAATTAGTTCTTACTGACCCGGTAACTGGACCTTTTGTAGCAGGAACATATAATTTATCAGGTAATTATGTACCGAGAAATTCTAAACATACTTTATATGCAGAATTAGATTATAAAGTGACACCAAATGTTTTAGTTACTGTTGATGGAACATATAGATCATCACAATATGCAGATGAGATTAATCAAATTAAAGTTGCTGGATATGGATTAATGAATTTAAGAGCAAAATATAATACAAAATTAGCAGGTTTAGAACTTGAAGTTTTCGGAAAAATCGAGAACCTTTTTGATAAGCAGTATTATATGATGCCTCGTGCAACTGGAGATAGAAACGATGACGGTCTTTACGACTACAGAGATATGGGACTTACTGTAAATCCTGGTCGTACATACTTAGCGGGATTATCTGCTAAATTCTAAGAGAGTTAGAGATGAATATAGAACTGATAAAAAATATTGTTGATTATGGAATAATCGGCGTTTTAGGCTTTATGAGCTTTTTGGCACTTTTGTTTTGGATTGAAAGGCTGTTATTTTATAAACAGGTTGAGGTAGAGCTGTATGAAACAAAAGAAGAACTTGAAATTGCCGTAACGAATAACATTAACATTATTTCTACATTCGGTTCTAATGCTCCTTATATTGGACTGCTCGGTACCGTATTTGGAATCATTGTAACGTTTTATACGATGGGGCAAAGCGGTGATTTGGATGCAAAAATGATCATGACATCATTAGCTCTTGCACTTAAAGCTACAGCTATGGGGCTTTTAGTAGCAATTCCTGCAATTGTATTCTATAACCATTTAACAAGAAGAATAGAAGTTATTCTTGCAAAGTGGGATATAGAACAAAAGAGAAAGCATGCAAATTAAAAAATTTGATTCTATAAACGTAGTTCCGTTTATAGACATTATGCTTGTACTGTTAGTGATCGTACTTACTACGGCATCTTTTGTAGCAAAAGGGATTATTCCTGTTGATTTACCTGATGCTTCTGCCGCTCAAAAGCAAAAAGAGCAGAAAAATCTTACGATTACTATTAAAAAAAGTGGAGAGATTCTTTTTGATAAGCAACAAGTACTCAAAGAAGATCTTGAAAAAATGTTACTGACGTATAAAAAAGATACGGCAATAGCTATCAACTGTGATAAAAAAGCTGAGTTTGAAATCTTTGTATATCTTCTGGATATTTTAGAGAGCAATCAGTTTAAAAACTTAGGCATTGTCACAAAAAAAGCTCATAAAGGGGAAGTAAATGGTTGATCAAATTAAAAGGGATAATAACGATCTGTTCAAGTATGCTATCACGAAATTTTTATTTAAAAATCAAAGTTTTTTAATGCTACTACGCATCGTAGTTTCATTAGTGTTTTTTTATGCAATTTATTACGGCTTTACGCATCAGACAAAAGAGAATCTTTTCACATGGGCAGTATTTTGGGGAATCTTCTGGGCACTGTTTATGGTAATTACTTTGCCGACACTTGGACGCGTATTTTGCGGTATTTGTCCACACGGTTTTTTAGGTAAATACATTACAAAATTCGGTTTACAAAAAAAGATGCCTAAATGGCTGCAAAACAGATATATCGGTCTTGGAATTTTGATGATCGGCTGGTGGGGTGTATATTATCTTAATCCGGGTCTTTTTAGAAGTCCATTAGGTACGGCTGTTATGTTTAGTGTGATGACAGTGCTTGCATTTGTACTCTATTTTCTTTATAAAGATATGAGTTATTGTAAATCTGTGTGTCCTATCGGCGTATTAACGAGAGCGTATGGAAAAATGTCTTTTACATGGCTTGGTACATATAAAGAGGAATGTAGTTCTTGTAAAACTTTTGAATGTGCAAGTGCTTGTCCGCAAAATTTGAAACCGTTTACGTTTGATAAAAGAGATTCAATAACGGACTGTACTTTATGTATGGATTGTACAAAAGGATGTGAGGCTGTTGCTTTTAGAATTACAAAGCCATCTTTTTCACTCTTTAAAAAGTTTCAAACAATGCCGGCAGAGATATGGGCGTACATTCTAATATTAGCGGCAATTCCAGTCACTATGTCATTTCATCACGGAATTAACAGAAGTAATGCTGCAGGAGATATGATCTGGACAAAAACGGCTCACTGGGTTGAACAGTACATTAACTTTGGAACATTGGATGCAGTGGGACTTTTTGCCTTTTTATATGCTGTTATTTTTTCTGTAGTTGCAGCAGTAGCAGGAATGTATGTGGCTTCAAAAATTCTGCAAAAAGATTTTAAATCTGTATTTTATGATCTTGGATATGCATATGCACCGCTATTTATCATCGGTTCCATCGCTCATACTCTGGAGAGTTTTTTTACGCATGAGGCAAATAAAATTGCCGAAGGGTTTGGACAAGCTGTAGGTATGACGCTTCATGTGGCACCGCTTGCAAGCAGAGGTGACAGCTGGTTGCATATCTTTGGAGCTTTAAAATGGATAGCAATTATTTGGGCACTTGTGATTTTATATAAACGTTTAGCGAAAATTGATGCAACTAAAATGAAAAAGATGGTAGCATTCCCTTTCGCAGCATCGCTAATTATATTTTTTCTGTCGGTAAATTTATATCGTGTATACGTATTTAAAACTTACGGTATGGCAAAACACTCACACCATTCAATGCAGCATAAAACTGCAAAGAAACCTCAAGTAAAAGGGTAGGATTTCAACATATATGTTTGAAAGGTTTTTAAAGTTCTTTTTAGAGAACTATAAAATGAATTACACATTGTTCTTTTTGATCTTTGCAATAGGAATTTATTCTTATACGAAGATTCCAAAAGAGATCTCTCCAACAATAGAACCTGAAACTATTACGATCAGGGGTGCCTATTCTGGTGCATCTGTAGATAGTTTAAATACAATGGCTGTTGCAGAGATTGAATCGGAAGTACAAAATATTGTAGGGGTGCAAAATGTAAGTTCTATCATCTCTCCGGGTAAATTTGCGATTACTTTAGAACTTGAAAAAGGGATCGATAAACAAACTATACTGCGTGATGTAGAAGATACACTTACACTGGTTCAAGATACGTTGCCAAGTGATATGGAAGTGCCTACTGTGAGAAATGTGGCACATTCAAAAAGCCTTATGCAGGTTTCTATACGCTCATCGGAACTTTCACGCGATGAACTACAAGCTTTGGCAAAAAAATTAAAAACGAAAATACTAACTATCGAAAATATCTCTGATGTAACTATTTTTGGAGATTCAGATCTGTATTATGAGGTACTTATTGATGAAGATAGATTAAGTGCTTATGATCTTTCTTTAGATGATGTAGTTAAAGTTTTCTCGGAACTTTCTTATATCTTTCCACTTGGAAAAATTGACAATGCAAAAGAGCAATTTTTTCTCTCTATAAAAAATGAAGAACAACTTTCAAAAAAACTGGAAAATACTACAATTAACATAGGGGATAAACAATTAACTATTAAAGATATCGCTACGATCACAAAGAGATATGAAGATGCTTCTACATTGGCAAGTATGGATGGAAAAAACTCTATCTCTTTGGCAGTATCTCAAAACCCGATTGGAAATGCAATAACAATTTCCGAACAAGTTAAAAAACTTGTTAATACTTTGAATATTAAAGGAGCAGTTTTAGATATCCGAATGGATAACTCTACTGTGATCAAAGACAGATTAAATATTGTTATTTCGAACATTATGTTTGGGATTTTATTAATCATGTTTTTAATTTCAATTCTCATCAATGCTCGTATGGCATTTATTATTGCTTTGGGAATTCCTACATCATTTGTTATCGGAGCGATATATTTTTATTTTACCCCTTATAGCATCAACGTAAACTCCCTAATAGGTGTACTTATTGCTATCGGTATAATTGTTGATGACGCTATCGTTGTAAGTGAGAATATTCAGCAGTATATTGAAAAAGGATATTCTCCAAAAGAAGCAGCGTTACTTGGAACAAAAGAGATGGCAAAACCTGTAACCATTGCTTCAATAACAACATTGTTTTCCTTTATTCCATTACTTATGATCAGTGGCAGGCTAGGGGAAATTATTCAGCTGATACCTATCGCTTTTTCGGCACTTGTAATTGCTTCTTTGATAGAGTCTTTTGTATTTTTACCAATCCACGCATCACATACTTTGTCAAAGAATTCAAAAACACTTTCATGGGAGAGAATCAATACTCTTTATGCAAATAGTTTAGATTTTCTATTAAAATATCAAAAAAGCTTTATCACTGTCTTTTTAATAGTTGTGCCTGTATTGATTTTTTTTAGTGCTAAAAATTCAAAGTTTCAGATGTTTCAACCTTTTGACACTTCTTCAATCACTATTACTTTTAAAGCACAACCGACAATGACATTGGAAGAATCTTTGGCAATTATCCAAGAGTTGGAAAAAAAGATACTTTCTCAAAAAGAAAGATTTTATGTTAAACATGTAAGTTCTACGGCAGGATATAGACGAACGGCAACAGGAACGGCAGAGATGTATCCTTATGTAGGGTATATAAATTTGGAATTGTATAAACTCAAACCTATGAATTTTATGGATAAGTTTATCACTCCATATCTTAGTTTTTATTATGATGACACTGATCGCATCAGGGATAAATCTTCACAGGAGATCTCTAAAGATTTACGTAAATGGCTTCAAAAAGAGGAGTTGAAAAAGAAATATAATCTTTCAAATCTTATGGTTGTTGAAAAGAAGATGGGGCATGCAAAAGCAGATATCCGTATAGGCGTTGTGAGTGATGATCACAAGAAAGCATTACAGGCAGTAAGAGATCTTGAAAGCGCACTTGCTAACGTTGAAGGAATTAAATATTACGGAGATAATGTTAAAGTAGGTATAGATGAGATCAAAATAAGTCTAAATAGTTATGCACAAGAGCTTGGAGTTACAAAAAAATATATTGGAAATTACATTGCAAATCTTTATCTTTCAAAAAAAATTGCCACTGTTTTTGACGGTAAAGAGCTTTTAGACGTAAAGATTAAATCTATCAATTTCAAAGATGATTTGGAAAAGTTTAAAAATATAGAAGTATTTATAAAAAATCAGTATGTCAAGCTGAGTGACCTCTGTACTTTTGAGAAAGTAGAATCGTTAGAAACACTAGTTAAAGAAGATGGAGAAACAAACTTTTATGTCTTTGCTAATGTGGATCCTTCTATTGTTACATCATCTGAAGCACTTGAAAAAATTAAACCAGCTTTAGAAAAAATCAAAAATACTCCAGGAGTATCACTGAGATTTAAAGGTGAACAGGAACAACAACGTACTATGCAAATAGAGATGTTTTTTGCATCTATAGTAGCAATTGTTTTGATCTTTATTTCTATTTTATACCTGTTTAACTCATTCAGAGAAACATTAATAGTTCTTTCTGTAATTCCATTTTCAGTACTAGGTGTATACGCTGGACATTTTATTATGGGACTCAATCTTTCTTTACCGTCACTCATTGGTGCACTAGGGCTCTCGGGAGTTATTGTCAATGATGGGATTATTATGATGGCAACATTGCGTAATGCACAAACGAAAAGTGATATTTTCAAACTGGCTTCAAGAAGATTGAGACCTATTGTTTTAACTTCTGTTACAACTATTGTGGGGCTATCATCATTAATGTTCTTTGCAACGGCTCAAGCAGTGGCATTTCAACCTTTAGCAATCAGTCTTGGATTTGGACTTTTATGGGGCACTATACTTAATTTGTTTTATGTACCTGTTTTATATAACTATATTAGCGGAGTAAAAGATGCGTAGATATTTTTCTTCTTTTGTAATTTCATTCATTGTTTATGCTTCACTTATTGCATCGGGGATCTATTTTGTGAACCTTGAGGATGAAAGTACTGAAGTTAATGAGATACAAGAGAGTAAAACAGTCGCTTTCTCTATTATCCAGCAACAGTGTCATACAAAAAAAGAGAAGATTGAAAAAAAAGTAGAAGAAAAAAAGCTAGTTAAAAAAGAAAAAAAAGTACTGCACAAACCAAAGCCGCAGCCAAAAGTAGTTGAAGAAGAGATCGTAAAAAAAGAGATAGAACCTGAGATAAACGAGGTTGCAGTTCAAGAGAAAGAGACTGAACTACTAGAAGAATTTGTCGAAGAGCAAGAAGATGTACAGGAAAAAACAGTACAAGAAGAATCTATAGATGAGCAAAGACTGCAAGAAGAGATTCAGCAGATGATGGCTGTAAAAAAGAAAGAATTAGATCTATTTACACAAGACCTTATTAAAAGAATTAATGAAAATAAACATTACCCTCTGTCTGCAAGAAGACGTGGGATTGAAGGTGATGTAGCAGTGAAGTTCATTGTATTGGCAAACGGCGGTGTAGATGGTATAGAGATATTAGAGGGGAAAAGCATTTTTGAGAAATCAACAATTTCAGCGATTGAAGACAGCTTTCCCGTGAGTGTTACCAACTCTTTATTAGAATTTCCTCAAGAGTTTAAAATAAAACTCGCATATGTTCTAAAATAGAGACTATTTATCGAACAGATGCTTATGAAGAAGTTCAATAAGTACTAAGAAGTTTTACTTATCAAACATGATAGAGCCGAGGCGTACCATATTTGAGCCGCATTCAATTGCGAGTTCAAAGTCTCCGCTCATTCCCATTGAACAGTATTTTGCATCAGGGATTTGTTTGAAAATTTCGTGTGTAGTCTCAAAACTTTTTTTAATCACAGCCTGCTCATCAGTATGAGCACCGATACTCATAACACCTTTAAGGTGAATATTTGGACACTCTTCTTGAATCTTTTTATATATAGCAAGTGCATCTTCAGGCATTACACCGTGTTTTGATTCCTCTTTTGCAGAGTTGATTTGTAACAAACAATCCATTGTAGTTTCTTTTGCAACGAGTTTCTTTTGTAACTCTTCTGCCAATTCTAGTGAATCAAGCCCTTGAAACAGACTAGGTGCAAGGTCGATTAAGTTATTGATTTTATTTTTTTGAAGATTACCGATAAAGTGCCACTCTAAAGGGAGCTCGTCAAGTTCTGCTGATTTTGTTTTTAAGTCTTGTACTTTATTTTCCCCAAATGCACGCTGACCAATTGCATAAAGTTTTTCGATCTCTTCACTTGTCGAGTATTTACTTACAGCTACTATTTTTACAATATGGTGATCGTCCACTTTTAAACGAGCTGTTTCTACACGTCTGATTACATCATCTATATATATTTTATATTCTGTTTGGTCCATTTTTTTCCTTTTACAACTATCTATTCATATTAAAAGTTTTTAATCTCTACTTTTTGCATTTATAATGATAATTTTATCAGAATAATATTTAAACTATAAATGCAAATAGTCATTTTTAAGAATTGATGTTTAAATAATGTAATACAATACAGATAACCTCGATTAAAGTAGAAAAATGCCATTAAAAAGAGACATCACTTTACCTTTGCTTGTATTTTATGGACTGGGAAATATCTTAGGTGCTGGTATTTATGTCTTGGTCGGTAAAGTTGCTTCAATAGCAGGCTATTATGCTCCTATATCTTTTGTAGTCGCATGTGTTGTAGTTTTTTTCACTGCATTAACTTACAGTGAACTCTCCGCAAGGTTTCCATACAGTGCAGGAGAAGCTTTATATGCCAAAGAAGCTTTTAATTCCAACTTTTTATCTATCAGTATCGGAGTAATGATTGCACTGGGAGGTATACTGTCAAGTGCAACCATTGTCAACGGTTTTAATGGGTATATCTCTACCTTAATAGAGATTCCGTCGTGGTTGTTATCTATTCTCTTGATTAGTGTTTTGTGTTTTACGGCCATAGTCGGCATTTCAAAGTCTGTAAAAATTGCAAGTCTTTTTACAATAGTTGAAATTATCGGTCTCTTTATTATTATTTATTACGGATTTTCAAATATTGAATTTAAAGCTGTTCAATATGATAAACTGATTCCTGACTTTGAAATATCCAGTTTTTATATCATAGCACTTGGTGCTTTTCTGGCTTTTTATGCTTTTATCGGATTTGAAGATATGGTAAACATTGCAGAAGAGGTAAAAGACCCGACATATACATTGCCAAAAGCTATTCTACTCTCTTTAATCATCTCAACGACACTTTATTTTTTAGTGGCATTGATATCTATTTTGGCAATTGAACCGAAAATACTTTCAAGTTCTAAAGCTCCTTTATCGGATGTGTATACAGCATTGACAGGTAATGAAGCATATGTGTTGACTTTAATAAGTTCATTTGCAGTGATTAACGGTGCTCTCATACAAATTATTATGGTTTCGAGACTTTTTTACGGAATGGCAAACAATAATTTACTGCCAAGCATATTTGCAACTATTTACTATAAAACTTCAACACCTGTTTTTGCAACAGTTATTGCTTCTTTATTAGTATTTATATTCGCTTTATGGTTGCCTATTATTACTCTTGCCAGTTTAACTAGTTTTTTTATATTCATCATATTTACACTGATGAATCTCTCGTTAATAAAAATAAAACTCACTCAAAAAAAAGAGAGTAGTGTAAACTATCCGATTATCATACCTATCATTGGTACAGTTGTAAATATTATCTTATTGGTTATAGAGATAAGCTCTGTCTTAGCCGGCTAATCTGTTAATATCATTAAACAGACCAAGACCCATAAGTCCAAAAAGGATCACCCATCCTGCAATTGTAAGGTTGACCATCACTTTTTCACTTACTTCTTTATGGAAAATCATCTCGTAGAGATTAAACATAATATGACCGCCGTCAAGTGCCGGAATTGGAAGCAGGTTGAGTACTCCCAGGTTTACAGAGATAAGTGCCGTAAAGAAAAATAGGCTAATCCATCCAATCTCACTCGCATCGGATGTGAGTTTTACAATACTGATAACACCGCCAAGTTGATCTGCAGGTACTTCGCCTAAAATAAGTTTTTTAACACCTGTAAAGATCATAGTACTAGCAAAAACTGTTTGATCATAAGCATATTCGAATGTCCCGAAGAAACTTAACTCTTTTGGATGAGTAACACCTGCAGCAGATATTCCAATCATTTTTCTTTGTACTGTTTCACCGTACATATTTTGTGTTTCATTCATTTCAGGTGTTAAAAGAATTTGGTGAAGATATTGTCCGCGTTTTACTTCAAGACTCAATGCTGAATCTGAACCCGCAATGAGTTCTGCCATCTCATTCCAGCTTTTTATTTTTACTCCGTTAATTGTAACGATTTCATCATTCGCTTCAAGTCCGGCTTTCATTGCTGGAGAGTCTTGAACTACCTTTCCAATCACTGGAGAGAGCTCTTGTGGACCGCTAAGACCAATTGTAAAATAAAGTACAAAAGCAAGTAAAAAGTTTGCAAGAGGTCCTGCAAAAAGGATAAATATCTTTTGTAATGGAGTTTTTGAGTTATAGCTGTCCGAATCATATGATTTTTTTGCAGGATCAAGGTCGTCTTGACCTTTCATACGTACATAGCCGCCTAGCGGAATGAGTGCAATACTCCATTCAGTTCCCCATTTTTTGATTGTAGCAACACGTTTTCCAAAACCGATGCTAAACACCTCTACATAGACACCCATAAGACGTGCTGCAGTGTAGTGACCTAGTTCATGAAAGAATATAAGTGCCGATAAAACAAGTAAGGCTGTAAAAATACCCATTAAATTTCATCCTTTAAAAGTGCTTTTCTAAATCCCCAAACATATTCAAGCCCTGAATATACAGTTAAAAATACCGCGAACCATAAAAGAGCATCACCGTAAGGCCAATGCATAAGTAAAAAGCCGATAGCAATCATTTGTACTACAGTTTTAATTTTCCCCGACCAGCTTGCTTTGACGCTTAAACCTTCACTTACTGCTATAGTTCTGATACCGGTGATAAAGAGTTCACGAATAATGATAATGTAAATTGCCCATGCTGAAGCTTCTCCGATCATCATCAGTCCCAAAAATGCCGCAAGAGTAAGCATCTTGTCTGCCAAAGGATCAAGGATGGCTCCAAGCATAGTCATTTGATTCCATTCTCTTGCAATGTAACCGTCAAAAAAGTCGGTAGCACTCGCCAAAACAAACAACAGTGAAGCAAAATAATAGTTCCAAGTTATGTCGTAACCGTTATCTGTAAAAATTTGCGGGTTTAAAATAACCCAAAACATGAGCGGTGCCAAAATTATTCTGATTGAGGCTAAAAAGTTTGGTAGATTGAGCAAAAAATTCCTTCATTTCTAAAAGTTATTGCGATTTTATCTTATAAATACTTATCAACGGTTGATATGATACAATTAGCCTTATGAATCAAACTTGCAGACTATGTAGCACTTCGGCAGAGCCTTTTTACAAAGAAAAACAAAACTATTTTCAATGTCCAAAATGTAAAGCAATTTTTACCGCTTTTGAAGATTTACCAAGTAGTACAAATGAAAAAGAGCGTTATGAGATGCACACTACAGAGATAGATGAAGGATATAAAAAGTTTGTATCTCCTATAGTTACACATGTGCTTCAGGATTTCAAAGAAGAAAATAAAGGACTTGATTTTGGTGCAGGTCGTTCAAAAATAGTTACAAAACTGTTGCAAGAACACAATTACAATATAAGAAGCTTTGATCCTTTCTTTGAAAATAAAATTGAACTCTTGAAAGAGAAATACGATTATATTACATCCTGTGAAGTGGTTGAGCATTTTTACGAGCCGAGAAAAGAGTTTTTATTGCTTAAATCGATGTTACAGGATGGTGGTAAACTTTATCTGATGACAGAGCTTTATGATGAGTCTATCGATTTCGCTTCATGGTATTATAAAAATGATCCGACTCATGTCTTTCTTTATACAAGAGAAAGTTTAGAATGGATACAAAAAGCATATGGTTTTAAAGACTTGAAAATAGAAAAAAGGCTAATTGTTTTTACTCTGTAAAATTTAAATTTAATTTGTTATAGTTCCATCATGAAAAAATTTGTTTCAAAATATGTAGGAATCGTACTACTGTTAGCGACGATGATGGGTGCATTTCACCATCATAACGATCTAAAACAGCATAATGACTGTCAAATATGTACTATTCAGTCTACTATTTTTGATACAGACATTCCTCAAGAAAGTGCATACCTTTCACAGCTTGACAATATCAGTGAAAGTATTGTAACTTCTTTATTTTCTTTAGATACAAATGCATTAATCTCAAATGTAAACCCACGTGCACCCCCTATATTCTCTTAATCTTACAAAATAACAAGAAAAAAACATTATCAATACATTTTATAGATCAAGAGGATATTTATGTACAAAAAATTTGTCTATTTATCTCTATTTGCAGCAGTATCATCGTTTGCAGATAGTGAACTGGAAGCTTTAAAAGCACAGTTAAAACAACAACAGGAAGTTACGCAAAAGTTACTTGAAAAAGTTGAAAAACTAGAAAGTCAGCAGATACAAAAAGAGGATTCTTCTATACAACAAAGTCTAGCCGGAAGTGTCAACAGTTTTTCGCAAAACAGTTATATGCCCGATATCTCACTAATAGTAGATACAAGTTATGTGAGCAGATCGAAAAAAGATGAAGAGTTAACTCACTTAGAGATACCGGGTATCGCTCACGGAATTATGGGGCAGCACTCTCATGGTGACGGAACATCACATGCACCTCTTAATGCACAAGACGGGTTTAACTTTAACTATGCAGAATTAGCACTCCAAAGTATTGTTGACCCATATTTTTCACTCACGGGAATTTTTCATTTAAGTGAAGATGCTTTTGAGGTTGAAGAGGCATTTGGTGAAACGACGTCACTTGGGTATGGATTAAAAGCAAAACTCGGAAAGTTTCGATCTGATTTTGGGCGTATTAATGCACAACATCAACATGTTCAAGATTTTTCGGATATGCCGCTTGTATATGTGTCATTTTTAGGTGAGCACGGGATCAATGATATTGGCGCACAACTACAGTGGACACTTCCGACAGATACATATACTATGATCGGTTTTGAAGCACTCCAAGGGAAAAATCCATCTATGTATGGAAACGGCTCTATCGCCCCTGCAGGAGATCCGGAAACTATTGCTGTGAGTTCACCTGATCAACCAAACTTATTGGTAGGGTATATTAAAAGTTCATTTGATCTAGATAACACAACTTTTCTTTATGGAGGTTCGATCGCTTACGGTGACAGTAGAATTAACCATTTAACAGATGAAGCTCCACATGCTTTTGTAGGTGGAAGTTATTTGTATGGTGCTGATCTGACTATTAAACACTATTTTGATTCATACTCTTACCTGACATTTCAAGGGGAGTATCTTTACCGCGATATGGATGGAAAAGTATATACATACACTGATGCAACACAAACTGCATTTAACGTGACACCAACTACTAAAAAACAAGGTGGATATTATGTACAACTAGTATATGCGTACAATCAAAACTGGCGTATGGGTATGAGGTATGACAACATCGATAAAAACGATATTACTTCAAACGGGGTTGCTCAAACTACGCAAAATAATTTTGACAGATACTCGGCAATGATCGACTATACGACAAGTGAATTTGCAAGATTCAGACTACAGTATAATCGTAACAATGCAATGTTTAATGAAGCAGGGGAAAGACAACATATAGATACTTATATTGTTGAAATGAACTTGGCAATCGGTGCACACGGCGCACATAACTTCTAGGAGGGATATATGAAAAAAATAATATTTTTAGCATTATTCGCAACAGTTTCTCTTGTTGCAAAAATAAATGTTGTAACGACGTATGCATATTTAGGTGAGGTTGTAAAAGAGATAGGAAAAGATAATGTAAAAGTGGATGTACTGGCAAACCCTACATTTGATCCACATTTTATAGTACCAAAACCTTCGCTAATAACAAAGCTAAGAAGAGCTGATCTCTTAGTGATCAATGGTGGACAACTAGAGATCGGATGGTTACCGCCATTACTTCGCGGTGCACAAAACAGAAATATAAACATTGGTTCAAAAGGTTTTTTAGATGTTAGCGGTGTCATTAATATGATCAATAAACCTGCAGTAGTGTCACGTGCTCAAGGTGATGTCCATCCCGATGGAAACCCACACTTTGTACTTGATCCACATAATATTTCAGTAATTGCAAAACTGATTGCTAAGAAGCTAGTATTGCTTGATTATGCAAACAAAACTGCATATGAAAACAACTTGCAAAGCTTTTTACAAGATTGGGAAAGCTATTTAAAAGAGTATGATGCAAAAATGGCGGTGTGTAAAGATAAAAAAGTTGTACAGTATCATCAACTATTTAACTATTTTCTACAAAGATATGATTATGCTTTAGTTGGAAATATTGAACCATTACCGGGTATTTCACCGAGTTCTAAAGATGCACTCAAAACTATTAATCTTATGCAAGAGAAGGGTGTAAATACCATTTTACAAGATGTATATCATGAGAAAAAAACTGCTGCATTTATAGCGGAAAAAACCGGTGCAAAAGTTATAGTTTTACCTCACGATGTCGGTAGTGTTGAGGGTACAGACACACTAAAGAGTTTTTATAACACCATAGAAGAAAGACTATGCAGATAGTAGATATCTTCTGGCCGGCGTTTACGCTGGCTGTTTTACTTGTATATATTCATTCGATTTTCGGTATAGAGATCATCCGTAGGGGTGTGATCTTTACCGATCTTGCCATTGGGCAGATTGCAGCTGTTGGTATGGCTTTAAGCATCGCATTTTTAGATGGAAGCTATAGAACTCTCCTTGTTTTATCGTTTGCAGTTTTTGCCGCTTTAGTGATTGCATGGGCAAGTAAAAATCTAAAAAATGTAGAAGCATTTATAGGGCTGCTATATGCGCTTGGGATCTCTTCTATTATGCTCATACTTGCAAATTCTGCTGAGGGGCTGGAGATATTTTCTAAGCTGAGTGCTGCAGATATTTTATTTACTTCAAAAGATGAACTTTATACAAGCATAGCTGTATATATTCCTATCTCGTTGGTGATGTTTTTGATTTATCCAAGAACAAAGGGCTTTTTTAAAGAGATACTTTTCTTTGTAATGTTGGCTATTACTGTAACATCATCTGTACAGCTAGCAGGTGTTCTCGTTGTTTTTGCACTCTTAATAGCTCCTGCTTATATTGGAGTTGTGCAAAAAAGATTTAATCCTATGGTTGTAGCGTGGGTTAGTGGAATTTTTGCCATAATTACTGCTATTATTGGTTCATACAGCTATGATCTTCCAACAGGCTACAGTATTATTTTTGTTATGGTAGTTGTATCATTAGTATTTGTAGTTTTTAATGAGAAAAAGAGTTTAGAAGAGAAGTGAGAAGTAGGTTAAAAACCTACTTGAAAACTTTTTATTGGAAAGTTGTTCCACCGTCTATGATAAGTGTGTGACCAGTAATCCAGCCAGCTTCATCACTACATAAGAATTTACAAGCACCGCTTAAATCTTTTGGGAATCCCATTCTGTTTAATGGACTTCTTCTTTCTGTTTCAGCACGAACTTCATCGTAGTTCGGGAATGCTCTTAGTGCATCAGTATCGATTGGTCCACCGCTTACTGCATTAACACGGATATTTTTTTCACCAAGCTCAGCAGCAGCGTATCTTACCATTGCTTCAACAGCAGCTTTGTTAGCACCGTGACCTGCATAGTTTGGAGTGTAGATTAAGTTACCAGTAGAACTCATAGAGATGATGCTACCACCACCAGCTTGCTCAATTCTTTTCGCAGCTTCTTGAGTTCCAACAACGAATGCATCAACAGTTGCTGTCCAGATATTGTTAAGACCTTTTGGTTTAAGTCTCATAAATGGACCAAAACCGCCAACAACGGCACGACCAGAAATAATTGCATTTGAGATAAAATAGTTTAAAGAATCAAAATCTTCGTCAAACGCAGCAAAAACCTCTTTATACGTTTCAGGCTCTAAAATATTGAGCTTGTATGCACGAGATTTTACACCGTATTTTGATTCGATATCGGCTATCATCTCGTTAGCAGTATCTGCACTTGAAGCATATGTAAATGCAACGTTAGCACCGGCTTCTGCAAAAGCGTATACAATTGCTTTACCGATACCGCGAGTACCACCACTGATAAAAAGAGTTTTTCCTTTGAAGTTTGTCATTCTTAGAGTCCTTTAATGTCGTAATTTTTCATTACTTCTTCAATTTTTTTCATATTCGCAGCACTTGGAGCTACCAATGGAAGGCGATACTCTAAAGTATCTAAAAGTCCTGCAATATACATAGCTGCTTTGATTGGAATAGGGTTAGATTCACAAAACATAACACTATTTAGAGGATATAGTTTATCATTGATTGCCTTAGCTCCAGCAAAATCACCGCTAAGTGCTTTTTTTACAAGTTCAGATTTGAGGTCAGGCATAAGGTTTGAAGTTACAGATGTAATTCCTGCTCCGCCATTTGCTAAAATTGGATAATCAATTGCATCGTCACCTGAGAAAACTTTAAAGTCAGGTCTTTGAGAGAGCAGAGCAGTTGTACGCTCTAAGCTTCCTGTCGCTTCTTTAATCCCATAGATGTTGTTTACATCATCAAAAAGTCTGATCGCAGTTTCTGCTGAAATATCTACACCTGTACGTCCCGGTACGTTATAAAGCATAAACGGAAGTTCCGGTACGGCTTCTGCGATTGCTTTGTAGTGTTGGTAAAGACCTTCTTGAGAAGGTTTGTTATAGTATGGGCTTACTGAAAAGATAGCATCAACACCACATTTTTGTGCATATTTTGCAATCTCGATAGCTTCGTGTGTAGCATTGCTACCGGCACCTGCAAGAACTTTAGTCCCAGTACCTTTACAAACCTCTACAGCTATCTCTATACAACGTATATCTTCATCGTGTGTAAGTGTTGCACTCTCACCGGTAGTACCTACCGGACAAACTGCATCCATACCGTATTTGATCTGTCTTTTAATAAGATCAGCATATTTTTGCTCATCAAGTTTTCCGTTTTTAAACGGCGTGATAAGCGCGGTCGAAGAACCTGTAACAATATCCATATAATTTACCCTCTTTAAAGTTGTGCGCAATTATAGCGAAAAACTTTTATTTTTTTAAAATGACTGTAGTCGACTTGTTGAAGTCAAAGTACTTGTTTGCAACTTCTTGAAGCACCTTAGGTGTAATGTTGCTAACATTCTCTTCATAATGCATAAGCGGTGTAATATCACCGCGAACAAGATAGCTTCCGTAAAGGTTTGCTACGCTTGTTGAGCTTTCTAATGAATAGATGAAGTCTGATTTTGTATTGATTTTTACTTTTTCAAGCTCTTTTTTCGATACTTTTTTCTCTTTTAATAGCTTGATTTGCTTAATAAGCTCTTTTTCTACATCTTTTGCTTTTATACCCGGATTACATGTAGCCATAAAGATGAAAAGTCCCGGATCTGTATTTTCCATGTTGTACGCATAAACAGAGTTTACAAGACGTTTTTTATCTACTAACTCTTTATAAAGACGAGAACTTTTTCCTGAGTAAAGAATCTCTGAAATTACACTTAGCGTTGTTTGATCTTCATTCTTAAAGTCAGGGATATGGAAAGTAATAGCAATCATTTCCACTTCGCTCTCTTTATGAATAAGTACACGTTTAGCACCGTCTTGTTCAGGCTCTACAAATTTTACCTCAGGGATATCAGCCGTGTTTTCAATGCTGCCGAAAGCTTTTTGAGCTTCATCAAATACAACTTTTGGTTCAATATCGCCGGTAACTACCAAGATTGCATTTTGCGGTTGGTAGTATGTTTTATGAAAACTTTTGATATCTTCGATCGTCCATGTACGGATGTCATTCATAAACCCGATCGGTGTCCAATGGTACGGATGGTACACATAGGCATTGTTAAAAAGTTTAAAATAAAGGTATCCAAGCGGATTATTATCTGTTCTCCAACGGCGTTCTTCTGTTACAACGTCACGTTCGGGTTGGAACTCTTCATCTTTTAATGTCAGATTTTGCATTAATTCTGCATATAGCTCAATAGATTTTTTCATATTGTCTGAGCTTGATTTGATGAAGTAATGGGTATAGTCAAAACTAGTTGAAGCGTTATTCACGCCGCCGATACTTTTAACTTCTTTATCAAACTCTCCGGCTTGAAGGTTTTTAGATGATTTGAAGTTCATATGCTCAAGCATATGGGCAATTCCTGTTTTTCCCATAATTTCGTTACGGCTGCCCACTTTATAAAAGATGTCTGTACTTACTACATTTGTATCGTTTTGCATAGGTACGACAACAATTTGAAGACCATTGTCTAATGTTTTTGTTTTATATGCAGGGAGCGTAGTTCCCATATTTACTGTTTTCATTCTAGTCATATTGCTCTCTTTATTGTTTGCTACTGTTTCTGAAGAAAAAATCATGGTTGCTCCTAGCGCTAAAACCATTAAACTTTTAATCATTTGCGATCTGCTCCGATAGCTTCAGTAATGTTTGTATAACCATCGGCTTTTAAAAGTTCTACAAGTCCTTTATTGATATTCATAATCAGATCCGGACCGTGGAAAATCATTGCACTATATACTTGTACCAAGCTGGCACCTGCTTTAATTCTTCTATACGCTTCTTCTGCGGAGTCAATACCCCCGACAGAAATCAGTGTAGTTTTACCGTATAGTTCTTTTGCAATAGCTTCAAAAATTTTAAAACTTTTTTCTTTAAGAACAGCACCGCTTAAACCGCCAATGTCTTTAGGATCATTGACTAGCGAATAATCAATTGTCGTATTTGTCGCAATAATCCCGTCAGCTCCTTTTTCAACTGCAAGAGTCGTAAGTGCTACAGCATCTTCAGGTGTCATATCAGGTGCAATTTTTAATAAAATCGGCATATCTGTTAAAGCTTTGGCTTCTTTGAAAAGTTCTGTAATAAACTCTTCGTTTTGCAGATCACGAAGCCCTGGAGTATTTGGTGAAGATATATTAATTACAAAATAATCTCCTAAGCCGTTAAATGCTTTGATAAGGTGTGTGTAGTCGTTAATTGCTTCATTCTCAGGTGTTACTTTATTTTTACCTATATTAATACCTATAGGAGTTGAAAACGGATAACGCTCTTTTAATCTTTGCACAACTTTATACGCACCGTCATTATTAAAGCCCATCGCATTTTGAATAGTTTGCTCTTCAATGTGACGGAACATTCTCGGTTTAGGATTTCCCGGTTGTGGTTTTGGAGTTACCGTTCCAATTTCCGTAAAACCAAATCCAAGTGTTTGGATACCTCTGATCATCGTTGCATTTTTATCAAAACCTGCACCTAGTCCTACAGGGTTTAGGAAAGTTCTTCCAAAAAGTTCTTGGTGCAAACTTTCGTCATTGATAAAATGAGATTCTAAAAACGAGTTAAACGGAAGTTGAGAGATATTTGGAAGTCTTAGCACAAATGAGGCAATATGGTGTGCAGTCTCAGGTTCAAATTTAAAAAGATACGGTTTAATTGAGTCATAATTTAGCATAACGATCCACTTATTGAAAATAAGAGAGATTATACTAAATTAAAGGTAATAGTTTAATTATAGCAGCCGTTTGAGTTGAAAAGTTGTTCAAAATCTTCAGCTTTTACAGGCTTAGAACAGAAGTAGCCTTGATAAATATTACAATTTAAGTCTGCTAACATAGATAGCTGACCTTTATGTTCAACACCTTCTGCTACTACAGTTAAATGCATAGTTTGGGCAATATCTATAATGACCTGAATAAATAGCTGGTCTTTTGGATCTTCTAAAATATCATCGATAAAACTTTTATCGATTTTCAGAAAATCAAAAGGGATGTTTTTTAGATATGAAAGAGACGAATATCCTGTACCAAAATCATCAAGAGCAAGTGAAATACCTAGAGATTTTAACTTATGAATTTTTATAAGGTTGTCTTCAAAATTATTCATTAAAACAGATTCAGTCAGTTCAACACAAAGTTTTTTTCTATCTATATTAAGAAGCTGTTTTTCAAAAAATTTAATAAAATCTTTATTGTTTAATTCTAAAGCAGACACATTAATAGAAATTTTCAGATCAGACAATGGTGTATTTTCCCATTTTTTAAGTTGAGATACTGCCTCTTGTAAGATCCATCGTCCCATAGGCACTATTAAATTGTTTTGTTCTGCAATAGGAATAAATTTATATGGAGATATAATCCCCTCAACAGGGTCTATGATTCTGATTAAAGCTTCACAACCAATTATTTTCCCTGATTTTATATCGATTTGAGGTTGGTAGAAAAGTTTAAAATGATCATTTTTCAGTGCAGACTCTATCATAGCTTTTATATGAAGCTTTTCTTTTAACTCTTCGTTGAGTTCATTTGTAAAAAAGTGAAAGTTATTTTTTCCTAACTCTTTAGACTTGTACATTGCTATATCTGCATTTTTTAAGAGTGTATTGGCATTTTCTCCATCTTTTGGATAAATAACAATTCCCATACTTGATGTAGTTTTATACGTAAATTCTTCATGTGTAATAGGCTTAAAAAGATTTTTTTGTAGTTTTGTTAATACTTCAACTATTTGAGTAATATCTGTTATACTAGGTAAAATAATAACAAATTCATCCCCTCCAAAACGTGAAATAATATCATTAGTGCGTAGAGAATTTTTGATCACTGCTGCAATCTCTTTTAAAACCATGTCTCCAAATTCATGCCCGTAACTATCATTGATGTTTTTAAAGTCATCTAGGTCAAGAAAAATAAGTGTAAAGCCTTGCTTGCTTCTTTTTTCTTGTGATATTAGCCAGTTGATTTTTTCAATAAGACTCAAACGATTGTATAGTCCGCTGAGAGGATCTTTTGTAGAAAGGTTATAAAGTTTTTCCTGTTCCTGCTTCATTCTGTGAAACGTCATTTTTAATGAATAACGGATACTTTCAAGTTCTTGAATAAAAAATTGTGCAGGTGAATTTTCACTATAGTAAGCGTAATATTTAAGTTCTTTTAATGGGATTGTAATGAATTTTTTGAGATTAAACCATAACAGAGCTAAGAAAATGATTGTAAAAAAGCCGAATAAAATAGCATATGTCATCACTTGTTCTTTTAAAAGAGAGTTTACATATTTTGAATTTGTGTATATATATGCGTAATAATAATGAGGAGTCAGATTGTCATAAAATTTAATTAAAAAGTAGTAGCACTCTTCTTGAAAAACATTGTGTTCTAATAATTCAGAAGTTTTTATACATCTTACATTCTCATGTAATGCTAAAGTATCTCTATCTGTAGAATATAGTAATTGTTTTCTTCCGTTTAGAACATGCAGATCAGAAAGCATATCGTTAGATGCTATAAAGTTGTCTAAATTAGAAACAATATAGTTAATATTATTCAGTCTTACATCATTTTCCAAAAGATGTTTTAAATTTATGATCTGAGATTGAAGATTCTCTTGTAATAATGTTGCTATTCCATCTTTAGATTTATGATAAAAAGAATAAAATGCAACTGTTTGATAAAGGATAGCAGCTGCTATAACTATAGTGACAAAGAGTTTTATTGATAATGATTTCATTTGATTAAAACAGCTTCCTTATAACCTAAATGCTCAATCTTTTCCATAAGCTCTTGAGGCGGATTTTTATTGATCCATTTTATAGAGTTTAAAGAATCTAAAAACTCTTCATAACTCATATTGTCAAGATATTTTGCTACAAGTTTATAAACCTTTTGAGGATTTGTATTGATCTCTTCAATAGCGTTGTCAATGATGATTTTTAACTCTTGTAACCTTTTTTTCTCTGTTTTGTAAATAGAAGTTTTTGCACATAATGCATCGATAACGATAAGGCTGTTGATATCTTTTGTTGAAGCAAGTTCTTTAAAACCTTTTGTTTCAAGTTTAAGATTATAAGGACTATAAGTCACAATCAACATAGACTTATCTGTATTATTATCTAAGTCAGAGATTTGTAACTGGTCTTCATTGATATAAACTATATTTTTATGTGTCAGTTTCTTTTTTTCTAAAAAAGCAGCCAAAAGTTCATTGTTAATAGAGTCACTTTCCAAATATGCATATATCGTTTCGTCTTTATAAAGCTGCTCTTGCGTTCTGTTAGAGAGTATCATATCACCTCCATCAGAACGATCAATTAGAATAATGGGAATAACATTTTTGACAGATTCTTTTAAAGAGAAATATTCATGTTGTGTCGTAGTTACAAGCTCAGCTTTTGCAACTTCAAAAATGTCAGAAGCTTCTGCTAATGAAACATTTGTTACAAGCTTCATGTTGAGTTTTTTTAACTCTCCAGTTTCATTGGCATAAAAAAGAGGTGAATAACCGATCCATGAATTTGTTGCAATTCTGATCTCTTTTGGCTGATCGGATGAGCAGCCGAAAAAAAATACAACCATTGACAAGAGCATTAACTGTTTTAACATGATTATGATGCCTTATTATTTTATGTGATTATATTAACAATAAAGAGTTTAATAATGCTTTAAAAAAGAGTTTTGTACCATTAAATAAAAAGGAGTTTTGATGAGTAAGGTTCTTGTCCCGTTAGCAAATGGTTTTGAAGAGATAGAAGCAGTCAATATTATAGATGTTTTAAGAAGAGCTGAGATAAATGTTTTAGTTGCTTCTTTGGATCAAAATCTTTTAGTCAAAGGTGCAAACGGAATTACGATTCAAACAGACTTGCAGGTAAAAGATATAAATGCAGATGTAATTGATATGATAGTACTTCCAGGAGGTTGGGGTGGTACAAAAGCTTTAGCTGCTGATGAGAATGTACAAAATCTTTTAAAAGATATGGATGCAAAAGGGAAAAACATAGGTGCAATTTGTGCAGCTCCGTTTGCTCTGAAAGCTGCAGGTGTTTTAAAGCCGAACTATACCTGTTATCCTGGTGTTGAAAATGATATTAAACTTGATGGTTATCAAGGTGATAAAGCTATGATTGTTGAAGAGGGAAATATCCTTACATCCCGTGGTCCGGCAACTGCAATCTGCTTTGCTTTGGAAATTGTAAAAAAGCTCAAAGGGGAGCAAACATATAAAATGCTTAAAAACGGGCTTTTAGCAAGCTATTGTGAATAAAGGAGATTCCTTTATTCTCTGATAAAGACAAGGTTTTTTAAACTTCTTGTTTCATCTGCACTTTTGAACTCTTCTAAATTATCCAAACGTTCGATAAACTTGAATGTCGGAGCATATCTTGCCATCATCTCTATTATAAAATTACTCTCTAGATCCGGCGAATTCAAACATGAAAGCAATATACATTTTTCCGCTGCAAGTTGTGGTAACTTTATGATCAGTTTTTCGTAATCTTTTGTCGCTTCAAAACTGCCGCGTTGAAAACTTGGCGGATCGATGATAATGAGATCGTAAGGTCCTTTTCTTTTTAGAGAAGAGAACGATTTTAAAATATTATAGGGAAGAAAACTTACCCCTTTAGGCTCCAGATTATTAATGGAATGGTTAGCCATTCCCACTTTTAAGGCACCCTTACTCATATCTACGTTGACAACACTTTTTGCACCGCCGAATTTTGCCGCAACTGAAAAAGCACAAGTGTATGAAAAAAGATTTAAAATGTGTTTTCCCTCTGCATTTTCACGTACAAACGTACGGCCGTTTTTCATATCTGGAAAATAGTAAGTGTTTTTATTAGAGAGCAGATTGAGTTTGAGCTTCATACCGTTTTCTAAAATAATAAGATCCTCTGGAACTTCACCTAGTAAAACTTCACTCGGAGAACCTTGAAGATAGCGTCTTTGAATCACTAAAGTTGTATACTGAGAGTTGCTTACAAAGTTTTGTAACATTGCAATGAGTTCTGTTTCATTTGCCTCTTCAAAATAAAGTGCAACGCTGAGTATCTCTTGGTTGACACTGTCAATTGTAAGGTGTTTTAGCCCTTCGTATAGACCTCCACGACCATGAAATATTCTTTTAAATTCATCTGTAACACTTAGAAGCTGTTGTTCTAAGTGTTGCTGTAGTTCTGTGATCGTCATACTTTTTCCCAAAATGTTCCGGCAGGTGTATCCATAAGCTGTACACCGTAAGCTAAAATCTGATCGCGTAGTTTGTCTGAAAGTTCAAAGTTTTTCTCTTTTTTTGCTTCATTTCTCTCTTGTATCAAGGCATCAATTTTAGCTTTTGTATCTGCATCGATTCCAAATTGAAAATATTCAAATGGATTTTTTATACCAAAACCAAGTAATTTCTCAATATATGCAAGGTTTGCCATAGTTTGACGTTTAAGCTCTTTGTGTTTTCCTGCAGTATCGAGAGTTTCGTTTGCAGTCGCGATCATCTCGTCTATAAGTGAAAGAGCCCTAGAGATATTAAGATCATCACTGAGTGCTTCAAGCAAATCTTTTTGAAATGGTGTTTGTTCATCTGATTCAGCTAGTCCGAAAAGACGTTTTTTAAGACGATAAAGTTTGTCCAGTCTTTTTTTACTTGCTTCAAGATCTTCGGTATTAAAGTTAAAGTTTGAGCGGTAATGAGTGCTTAAAAGATAAAAACGAAGCACCTCTCCGTCATACTCTTTGAGTGCGTCTTTTAGGAAAAAGCTGTTGCCTAAAGATTTAGACATCTTTTCACCATCGATATTTACAAAACCGTTGTGAATCCAGTATTTTGCTAGAGAGTGATCACTTGAACAGCGTGTTTGTGCCGCTTCGTTTTCATGGTGCGGAAAAAGTAGATCAGCCCCACCGCCGTGTATGTCAATTGCATATGGCTGATCTTTATAAGCAAGATGCTCCTCTATCATTGCAGAACACTCTAAGTGCCATCCCGGGCGTCCGGCACCGAAAGGACTCTCAAATGTTACACTGCCGTCTTTAACAGATTTCCAAAGGGCAAAGTCAGCCGAGTTCTTTTTTAAACCTGATGATTCTACACGGTTTTGCTTATCTTCTTCATCTTGAATACGATTACTTAAAGTAAGATATTCACTGTCGCTTGAAGTATCAAAATATACATCACCGTCCTCAGTCTTATACGCATGACCAGAATCGATCAGCTTTTGGATCATTGCAAACATTGCTTCCAGATTCTCAGTTGCTTTTGGTTCAAGGTCGGGGCGTTTTACACCAAGCTCATCCATCTCTTTATGAAAAGCTTCCGTATAAAAGTCTGTAATTGTTTTTATATCTTTTTGTTGCTCAATCGCTTTTTTGATGATCTTGTCGTCTATGTCCGTGATGTTTCTTGCATAAGTGACATCAAGATCATTTGCTCTGAGCACTCTTGTTAAGAGATCAAATACAAGTGCTGATTTTGCATGTCCGAGATGTGCATCGTCATATACTGTCGGACCACAAACGTAAAGTGTTGCTTTGCCTGCAACTATGGGTTCAAATTTGAGTTTTTCTTTTTTGACAGAATCAAATAAATTCAAGTGCTTCCTTTAGATATAAGCTTGGATAAAATTTTTAAAAACTAATAATAAAAATATAAATACGGTAGAGCTTATTAGCAGGTATATAAGGTTTTTAGATCGAATTATATCGAAAAAGTTTTTGAGCCCAAAAACTCTTACTGTAAGGATGAAACTTACAACTCCTCCGACTGTAGATGCAAGAGCCAGTCCACTCACACCCATAGGACTAATCAGAGCTAAAGCAAAAGCAGTATAAGTAATAAGTGATGCCGTTGCTATTTTTGCAGCACTTAACTGCATCTGTTTAGCATACAGCCATAGCACAAGTAGTTTTTGCAAACCAAAAGGGATAAGTCCTATCAAATACATCATAAGAACTTGTGAAGTGTTTTGTGTATCATGGGCATCAAAAGCACCATGCTCAAATAAAAGCCATGTAATCTCACGAGAAAGAATAATACCGCCGAGTGTACTGAATGTGAGGAGATACGCTAAAAACCAAAATGCTTTTTTGAGGTTTGCCAGTGCATGTGTTTCGTCATTGTTTTTCAAATAACGTGAAACTTTTGGAAAGAGTGCTATTGAAGTTGCTATGGCAAAAAGAGCAAGTGGAAGTTGAAAAATACGGTTTGCATAGTAAAGGTAAGAGATACTTCCCGTAAGTAAAAAAGAAGCTAAAAATGTATCTAAAAATGCAGAAACCTGTGCTGTTGAATTTCCCCACATCGCAGGAAAGAACTCTTTTTTAAATTTACTTGTCTCTTTCTGGATAAGTTTGCTTTTGACTTTTAGATATTTAAAACCTCCAAAAGCGATCTTCATTAGTCCCATTTTTTGAATTGCCAATATATGTACTAGCAGTTGTAAAAGACCGCCTATGACTACACCAAAACTCATATAGTAAACTATAATGGCATCATTTTCCTCTTGGGCTAGTAATAGAGCTACAATTAATGAAATATTCAGAAGTGCAGTGGCAAAAGCTGTTGTAGCAAAATGGTTTTTATACTGTAGCATTCCGCTTAAAAATGTCATGGCAAAAATAAACGGCAGGTACCAAAAGTTGATCGCAACATATGGAGAAGCAATCTCTATTGTTTCATCTGAAAAACCGACAGCTATTGCTTTTGTAAAAATTCCAGGCAGTAGGTTTACCAAAAGTGTAATTATTAGAATTATTGATAAAAAGATTAGAAAAATATTTGCAGAAAATACCGCTTTTTTTGAAGCTCTGGCAAATGCAGGAATAAACACTTGTGTAAATGCCCCTTCGGCAAAGATTCGACGGAATAAATTAGGGAGTTTAAAGGCTATAAAAAAGATGTCGGAGTAGATACTTGCACCTAAGGTTGATGCAGTTAAAAGATCTCTTATGAAGCCTAAAATTCTTGAAAATAATATACCGAAACTATTGGTGAAAATCGCTTTAAACAAGGTACTTCTTTACGTTTTTACATAATTTTAACAAAACTTTGGTTAAAATGAACTGCTTTAAATTCTAAATCTAAATTTATGGGTTGGTGTAATGGCATTTTTTAGTTCCAAAAGTAAAGAACAGTCTCTGAAAAAAGTACGGCCTACTGTAGTAAGGACACAAAATGTTGCAAAGGAGATATTCAGTATCGCGAAATCGTATGATACAAATCCTGAACAACTTGATTTCAATCTTCTTGGAGTACAAACGTACACAAGAATCTCCAAAGGTGGAGCAGAAACGGAATGGGAAGAGATTTCTGCCGATACCTTATATGAACTAGATGATGATGCCACTTTACTTAACCCTGAATTCCAAATAAAACAAACCTATGAGATTGAGATATTTTCTAAATCAAAAGATACTGAAGAGCTAATCTGTAAAGAGTTTAAATGTGCAGTAGGTGCAAATGCTACAAAATGTAAAGTTTATTTGAGTGTTGCTGCTGGTTCTAAGCTAACATATGTAGAAAAACTGGAACATGCTCTTAAAGTATTAATTAATAAAAAGAAAATCCGTGCAGGAATTTTAATAGGTGTTTTTGATGAAATGGTTGACGATCTTGTCTCTAAACTATCTGCTTCAGCACGTATTAATGGTGTAATGGAATTTCCTCAATCACAGACTTATTTGATTGCAGAAGGATTTGAACCGACAGCGACGATAAATGATGCTTTGATTTTACATTATGAAAATAATCAGGAGTTTGATGAACATACTAAGGTTGATTATGCCTCAAGAGGTTTTATACAAAATGTCAAAGAGGGTGAGCTGCTTATAGAATATGTAAAGCCTAAAAATGGAAAGTACGGACGCAACTGCCGTGGTGAATTTATGCAACCGGCAGAACCGGTTATCTCTCATGAACCTGAATTTACGGTAGAAGATACAATCAAGGTTGTAGAAACACCTGAGTCTATACAATATATAGCAAAACAGAATGGTTATATCGCTTTTGAAGAGAAAGATAAAAAGTATATTATCAAACAAGATGTCGATGTTACCGAGATTAGTTTTAAAACAACGGGTTCTATCTCCAGTGGCGTTGATTCCGATGTTAATATCTCTGTAAAAGAGACGGATGCCATCAAAGATGCCATTGGTACTGGAATGACTGTTGAAGTTTCAGAAATTGATGTAGACGGTAATGTCGGATCAAATGCTAAGGTTATTGCAAAGCGTGCAACCATAGGTGGACAGACACATCAATCTGCATTTGTTAAAGCTGACAATTTGGATATTAATGTTCATAAAGGTTCAGCTGAAGGAAAAAATATACATATTACCAGACTGGAACATGGACATGTTAAAGGTGAAGAGATAGATATTACTCAGGCCTTAGGTGGTAATATAGCAGGAAAAACAATTAATATTGACGTATGTACATCTCATGTAAAAGCAACAGCAACTAAATTGATAGAGATTCAAAAACTGCATGGGAGTGAAAATATCTTTACGATAGACCCGCTTTTAAGTGACAGTGCACGAGAAGATATGAAAAACAATGAACAAACTATTAAAGATTTAGAGGTAGAAGTTCGTGAGCTGACAAAAGAGATTGAAAAATACAGAGAGTTAGTTAAAGAAGGTATGCCTGCTTTCCTAGATATTAAAAAAAGACTTGTTCACTATAAAAAGAACGGTGTGAAAATGCCTGAAGCATTTATAAAAAAATATAAGCAGTTTCAATCAACACAACAACATTTAAAAGAGCTGGAAGAACAGCTTTTAAAACAGCAAGACCATTTAAACCTTTTAAACGCAAAGCCGTCCTCATTTCAAGATGATATTTTTGAAGCGCGAGTTATTAACAGGGGAGAGTGGATCGGATATAATGAGATCAAATTCAAATTGGTCGATCCTCCGATAGAAATAGTTTATAAGCCGATAGAAGGCTCTGCTGAAAAAGTTTTTGGACTGAAAGAATTAGAGAGTGGTGAATATGTTATTCGTGCACTTGAATAAAAAGGAAGTTATTATTTAATGATAGTTGGATTAAACGGAATTGTTGTTTATAAAGAACCAAACTTTGTACATTTGGATGTTAACGGCGTGGTATATGAGGTATTTATCTCCTTACAAACATTTTCGGCATTGCCGAAAGAGAAGGTTTCACTTTTTACCACACAGATTTTTCGTGAAGATGCACAATTATTATTTGGCTTTTTAGAAACAACCGAGAAAAAGATGTTTGAACGTCTTATAAAAATCAATGGAGTAGGTCCTAAGGTAGCAATGGCGATATGTTCTACATATACACCGTCTCAATTTGCTGTAGTAATAAACAACAGTGATATTAACGGTGTGAAAAAAGTACCAGGGATAGGACCAAAGAGTGCGGGGCGTATCTTGGTTGAATTAAACGGCTTTGATACAGAGTTATTACAGCCGTCTGATGTGGATTCATCAGCTGCAAATACACAGGCATATGCACAGGCAATGGAAGCACTTGAAGCATTAGGCTTTAAAAAAGACAAAATTTCAAAAGCACTCTCTTCGTTAGAAGCAGACGATACGGCGACGTTAGTCAAAGGTGCTTTAAAATTACTTCAAACAATTTAGAAAAAGGATATATAGATTGAAATTAACTATTTTATTTGGCGGTGCTAGTTTCGAGCATGAAATCAGTATAGTGAGTGCAATTACACTCAAAGAAAAACTTGCAGCTTTTGATTTGACTTTTATTTTTTGCGACAGCGATCACACATTTTATTTAATAGACCCGTCAAAAATGAAAGCGGTTACTTTTTCTAAGGGTGAGCATAAAAAGATGCCGCAACTGAGTTTAACTCAGGGTGCATTTGTACAAAAATCTTTATTTTCAACACGTGAACATAGTGCAACTGTATTGAACCTTATTCACGGTGCAGACGGTGAAGACGGTACAATTGCGTCTCTTTTAGATTTTTACGGGATGAAGTACATAGGACCTAGAACTGATGCATCGGTATTTTCTTTTGATAAAGTTTATACAAAATATCTTTGTGATGCTATCGGAGTCAAAAGTGTAGAGTATGAAGTACTGAAAAAATCAGAACATAAAGATATCTCATTTGAATACCCTGTGATTGTAAAACCTGCACGTTTGGGAAGTTCAATAGGTGTAAGTATCGTTAAAGAAGAGTCTCAAATGGATTATGCACTGGACACTGCGTTTGAATTTGATGACACTGTATTGGTAGAACCGTTTTTAGAGGGTGTAAAAGAGTACAATTTAGCTGGATACAAAGCAGGTAACGAGATTAAATTTTCAATTGTTGAAGAGCCTCATAAAGAGGAATTTTTAGATTTTGAAAAAAAATATATGGACTTCTCACGCTCAGAGCAAGTTTTAAAAGCTGAAATTTCTGAAGAACTTGTGGCAAAACTGCAAAAGAATTTTGAAAAAGTGTATGACGGATTGTTTGAGGGTGCTCTTATCAGATGTGACTTTTTTGTACACAACGATGAGGTGCTATTAAATGAGATAAATCCTATCCCTGGAAGTATGGCTAACTATCTTTTTGCCGACTTCGCAAATGCTATTGAAGAGTTGGCTGCATCTTTAAACGAGAAAAAACGTATAGGTGCAAGTTATGAATATATTCATTCTATTTCAAAAGCAAAAGGGAAATAATGGCTGTAAAATCTATTCAGCATAATCAACATACATTTGATATTAGCTACGAGATTGTAAATCCGGAAGCGAAAGTTGACTTAATAGTTTTACACGGCTGGGGTAGTAACAAAGAGTTGATGAAACAAAGTTTTTCAAAAGAGATGAGTGGTTTTAGACATATTTATATAGATCTTCCTGGTTTTGGAAAGTCTACTTGTTCTATGCCTCTTACTACTGCAGATGTTGCACGTATAGTTGAGCTTTTAATGATCCATATGAATGCCTCTAAAGATATTATTGTAGGACACTCTTTCGGTGGAAAAGTTGCATTGCTTTTAGATCCGAAAGTCTTGGTACTTCTTTCAAGTGCTGGTATTTATGTATCAAAATCACTTAAAGTAAGAGCAAAAATTTTACTTTTTAAAGCACTCAAGCATTTAGGCTTTTCAAAACTACGTGAATTTTTTGTTGCCGATGATGCAAAGAAACTGAGTGAACATATGTATCAAACATTTAAAAATGTAGTTGATGAAGATTATTCTGACGAGTTTTCTAAATATGAAGGCAAAGCACTTGTATGCTGGGGTAAAGAAGATACTGCTACACCATTAAGCTCAGGGAAAAAGATAGCATCGCTGATTAAAAACTCAGATCTTAACGTTTATGAGGGTGATCATTATTTCTTTATGAAAAACAGTGCTGATATTGGGCAAAAAATTGAAAAAACGTTTTTGGAAACATTAGGGCATTAGATGGAAAACTATGAAACTCTAATCAATTTTGTTGTTAATGTCCTTTTTGTTTTGGTGCTTGGATGGTATTTGATAACAAACCTGCAATGGTATGACTATAAACTTTCACGTGTAGTTCTGAAGCATCATAAAGCACATTGGCATTTGATCTATTTTATAATCCCGTTTATTGCATATTATACGACAGATAAGTTTTTTACAATCTTTTTTATATTTGCCGTATTGCCTGCTATATATTTATGGCATAGAAAGCTCGATAAGAAGTTGGTTTTAACGTGGAGGGTAAAAAGATTTTTAATCCTTTTGATTGCTCTGGTACTGTTTCAAGATATATTATGTACACTCAAAGAAGCATGTGCAACTTACGGCGTATTTATGCCTTTAGCAGTTGCATATATAGGAAGTACACTGATTGAAAAATATCTATTTGAAGTGTATAAAAGAAACGCAAAATACAAACTTCATAGTATGAAAGACCTTCAAATTGTGTGTATTACGGGAAGTTACGGAAAAACAAGTATTAAAAACTTTGTAGCACAAATTTTGGCGACAAAATATAAGGTATATGCAACGCCAAGAAGCGTAAATACTATCGGTGGACTTGTTGCTGATGTTAACAATAGTTTACCGCAAGATACACAAGTATACGTAACTGAAGCAGGTGCACGCCAAAGTGGTGATATCTATACAATTACAAAATTTTTAGAACCGCAAACTGTTGTAGTTGGACGTGTAGGTGAAGCACATATTGAGTATTTTAAATCATTGCAGAATATTATTGCAACAAAATTGGAGATTATGCACTCACCTCGTTTACAAACTGCATATATTCATACTTCAGTAACGGATGAACCGCATGAAAAAGTGAAGTTTTTCGGTAATGAAATTAGCAACGTTCTAGCAGATATTAACGGTATAGATTTTGAGATTGACTTAGAAGGTGAAATTTTAAAACTCCATACTGATATTTTAGGCGGATTCCAAACTATGAATATTGCAGTTGCTATTAAGATCGCAAAACAGTTTGGAATGAGTAATGAAGAGATCACACAAGCCGTTGCAAACTTACAGCCAGTTGAACACAGATTGCAAAAGATAGAAGCAGGCGGTAAAATTATTATCGATGACGGTTATAACGGTAACATAGACGGTATGCTTGAAGGTGTTCGCATCTGTTCTTTACACTCTGGAGAGAAAGTGATTGTTACACCAGGACTTGTTGAAAGCAGTAATGAATTAAATCTCAAACTGATTGAAGCTATTAACGATGTGTTTGATACGGTCATTGTTACTGGCTCATTAAATGCCGATCTTTTTGATAAAAATCTCAATGTAAAACATAAGTTTATACTCGCGGATAAGTCTAAGCTGACTGATTTACTGGCAAAACAAACAAAAGCGGGAGATATCATTCTTTTTGCGAATGATGCACCAAACTTTATATAATGAATTTTATTGATGCTATAACAAAATACCTCTCTTATGTGACGGCTTTTATTATGGCTACACTTGTAGTACTTGTAGTATATGATGCGACCTTAAGATACCTGTTTTCAGAAGGTTCAACGGCACTGCAAGAACTGCAATGGCATTTTTTTGATGTTGTGATTTTATTGAGTATCGCTTATACCCTCAAACACAATGCTCATGTAAGGGTAGATATCTTTTACGATAAGTTCTCTAGAAAAAAGCAACTATTTGTAAATATTTTCGCATATCTATTTTTCATCCTTCCTTTTGCTTTTTTAATTATCTATATCTCTTTAGGATTTGTTGAGATGAGTTTTGCGCAAAATGAGGCTTCTAGTGATCCTGGTGGACTCCCTTATAGATGGATCATTAAATCTTTAATTCCTTTATCGTTTACACTGGTAGTATTACAAACGTTAAAAGAGTTGGTAACTGACTTTAGAGAGTGGAGAAGTTTATGATAGCACTTATAATGTTTTTAGTCGCTCTTGCTCTTTTACTTTTTGGAATTCCTGTAGCATTTGCTTTTGGTGCCGTTGCTATAATGTTTGCATTTTTTACTCCGGATATCGGCTTTGAAGTGTTTAATATTATGCCGTTTAGAATTTACGGAATTATGAGCAATTCGACGTTAATGGCAGTACCGCTTTTTATTATGATGGGTCTTATTTTAGAAAAGTCCGGAATGGCGGAGAAGTTACTTATATCCATGGATTCACTTTTTAAAAGCGTACGCGGCGGACTTGGGATAAGCGTAGTTCTTGTCGGTGCTATTTTGGCAGCTTCTACTGGGATAGTTTCGGCAAGTGTTGTAATGATGAGTGTTATCGCATTGCCGTTGATGTTGAAAGCGGGCTACAATAAATCTCTTGCAAGCGGGACTATCGCTGCAAGTGGGACACTTGGGCAAATTATACCACCATCGATCATTCTGATCGTACTTGGTGATGTTATGAGTGTAAGTGTAGGCGAGCTTTTCATGGGAGCTGTTTTACCAGGGCTTGTACTAGTTGGACTTTATATTGCATATATCTTAATTAGAGCATTTATAAACAAAGAGGATGCTCCTGCTCTTGTTAGTAATGAGAAAAGTTCTTTCAAAGAGTTGATTTTTGCGATCATCCCTCCCTTACTTTTGATGGTATCAGTTCTTGGAAGTATCTTTGCAGGTATCGCTTCTCCTACAGAATCTGCTGCATTTGGTGTAGTTGGGGGCTTTATTTTAGCAACTTTCAATAAAACACTTAGTTTTAAGATGATTAAGTACGCGCTTTTTGAGACAATGAAATTAAGTGGTATGATCTTTATGATCCTTATCGGTGCTACAGCTTTTTCATTAGTATTTAACGAACTGGGCGGAACGGATCTGATTTTAGAGTTTTTCTCTGAAGATATCGGCGATGTTTGGGTGTTTATTACCGTGGCAATGCTGAGTATTTTTATACTTGGATTTTTTATAGATTTTATTGAGATCAGTTTTATTATCGTACCTATTTTGGTACCTGTAATGAATGCTTTTGGAATCGATCCTATCTGGTTTGCGATACTGATAGCACTCAATCTGCAAGCATCTTTCTTGACACCGCCGTTTGGACTGAGTCTTTTCTTTTTAAAGGGTGCGGCAAAAGATACGCTTACTACAATGCAGATCTATAAAGGGGTCATTCCGTTTATCCTACTTCAGTTAGTTGCATTAGCACTTGTTATGCTGTTCCCAGATCTGGTTTTTGCCTTTATCTAATTCATTTTCATAATGATATCTTCCAAAGAGTTTGCACACATCTGCATTCTCTTCCCTATCTCTTTGAGCTGGGAGAGCAGCTCTTTGTGAATCAATACTTCTTTAAGATTATTTTCTTTAACAAGTTGTGCCATTGTTTGAGCGTAAAGAGCTACTAGTTCATTGTAGGTATCACGAACTCTCTGTGCATTTTCAGCTGTTTTTTCTGCATCTGCCTTTACAGTTTTAAATCCGGCTGTAAGTAGTTTTGACTGGAGTTGCAGTTTTTCAATTAAGACTGCATAGTTTGCATCAAGCAGATGGATATCATATGCTTTTGCTTCAACAACAAAGTGGGTAATACTAACGGCAATCCAGTCAAGTTGGGTAATGACTCTATAGATTGATTCTCTGTCTAAAGGGGTAATAAAACTGCTTAAAAGTTCATTCATGTTTTTTTCACGCATCTCTTGCGATTTATGGATATCCTGTAATATCGCTTCACAACTCTCCTGACTAGCTTCTATAAAACATTTGTGAAGATCATCGGTAATCTTTGTTATGACCATTGCATGTTGGTTAAGAGCGGAGAGAAAGTCTACCTCTTTTGGCATGATATATTTTTTTATGATGGATAAATTCATGAGAATACTCCTAAAAGATTAATAATAAGATAGGTATAAATGACTCCAAAGAGCATAGAAACAGGAAGGTTTACAAACCATCCCAAGATAATATGGAAGACTCTTGACCAGCCTACATGTGAAGGTTTTTCTGCTACTCCGTTTCCGACTAGTGTAGCAACGACTACTTGTGTTGTGGATGTCGGTGCTCCTATAGAGGTTGCAATTGTATTGACCAGTGCCGAGCCCAATTGGTTGGCAACAGAATGGATAAGCTTTAGATGATAGAGTTCAAATCCTAGAGTTTTAATAATACTCCATCCTCCAAACATCGTTCCAAGAGTAATGGCAGTTGTACACATCAATACAACCCAAAGTGGAACTGTAAATTCACTTGTTTGGTGAGAAGCAAGCAAAATCATCCCTATAATTGCCATCCCTTTTTGTGCATCGTTGGCTCCGTGAGAAAAACCAAGCCAGGCTACGCTGAAGTATTGAGATAGGATGAAAAAAGGTTTTGCTTTTACCGTTAATCTTGAAAAAAGAAAAAAGATAAGTTTCATGATAATAAACCCTATAATAAACCCAAAAAAAGGAGAGATAAAAAGTCCTGCAACTACTTTCATAAGACCTTCAAGCTGACCATTGCTAAGTGCTTCCAATCCCCAGTTTATTCCACTTTCACCTACCACAAACAATCCTGCACCGACTAACCCTCCTGCTAAAGAGTTTGAAGAGGATGAAGGCAAACCGAACTTCCAAGTAATGAGGTTGTACGTAATTGCAGCCAAAAGCGATGCAATAACCAAAGCTTGGGCATCACGCAGAGTAGCACTTGAGAGCTCCACAAACGTACCGATAGTATCTGCTACATACAAACCTACTAGAAGGGGTCCTAAAAAAGTAAAAATACTCACAATTGCAATTGCCGTGTGCGGTGCCATTGCACGAGAGGCAATAGCAGTTGCAACCATGTCTGCAGAATCATGAAAACCATTGGTAAAGTCGTATAAAAAGACACTCATTACCGTTAAAACTATTAAGAAAGTCGTTAAATCCATAAAGGATTTTACACTATTTAAATTGAATTAAGTTACAATAGTTCAAAAAAAGGTCAAAGTTGTGAAAGATATTTTATATGCACCTTGGCGAGATGAATATATTACGAATGAAAAAATAGAGGGTTGTGTTTTTTGTCATATCAGTTCCCATAAAAGCGATGATGAAAAACTTCATGTGATTTACCGAGATGAGCACTGTTTTATGGTAATGAACAGATATCCATACACACCTGGACATTTTATGATTATTCCCCATACACATACAGATAAATTAGAAGATTTGGAAAGTGAAGTATGGTTACATATTTCTGCTTTGGCACAAAAAGGGGTTCGTCTTTTAAAAGAAGGGCTTGGAGCACACGGTGTAAACATTGGAATGAACTTAGGAAAAGCTGGTGGGGCAGGGATTGCTGAGCACATTCACTTACATTTGGTTCCTAGATGGGAAAGAGATACAAACTTTATTACTGCTATAGGAAACAACCGAGTTTATTCTACAGATTTTGAAAAAATTTACCACAAGATCAAAAAACTATCACAAAATTACATTTAAATTTAAGTTTGTTTACTACAAAGGTGTTATAATAAGTCGGACAAATTATTATTATTATATTAAGGAAAATTTATGCAAAGAAGAGAGTTCCTAAAGAGTTCTCTTGTAGCTTCAGCAGCTGTTCTTGGCAGTACTGCTTTATCTGCGGGGGAAACTACACAACCGATAGACAATAGAAAAGTTTCAAATATGGCTTTTCCAGAAAAAAAACCATTAATTACATATTCAGACAGACCACCACTTTTAGAATCACCTAGAAGTGTATTTACGCAAGGAATCACTCCGAATGATGAGTTCTTCGTAAGATGGCATTTACCTGAAATTCCAACACACAATGATCCTGATAAATATACGATCAAAGTTAACGGTTTAGTTGAAAAAGAATTAGAAATTTCATTAAAAGAATTAAAAACAGAATTTGAACAAGTTGAAGTAACAGCTGTTTTACAATGTGGGGGAAATTCTCGTTCAGCATTCCATCCAATTGCAGGTGGTATCCAATGGGGTAGCGGTGCTATGGGATGTGCTAAATGGAAGGGTGTAAGACTTCGTGACGTTCTTAACCGTGCAGGTCTTAAAAAAGAAGCACATTGGATTGGATTTAACGGAAAAGACAACGCTGCTTACTACGAGACTCCAAACTTTGTTAGAGAGATTGAAACACATGAACTTGACGATCATGTTATCCTTGCTTATGAGATGAATGGTGAAGACCTTCCATATTTAAACGGTTATCCAATTCGTTTAGTAATGCCAGGTTACTACTCAGACAGCTGGGTTAAAATGTTAAGTAACATTACTGTAACAGATAAATATAAGCATTTATTCTTTATGGATGTTGCTTACCGTATACCGGACAATGCAACTGAAAGTGAAACACCGGATAAACATTTTAAACCAACAAAACCTATTACACATATGAACGTAAAATCTGTTATTGGTTACCCTGAAAACGGAATGAAGGTTTACCATAACTCTCACGTAGTAGTTCGTGGTGTTGCTTTTGATGATGGTACTGGTATTAGAGACGTAATGATCTCGACAGATGAAGGTAAAACTTGGGAGAAAGCTCTACTTAAACAGGATAACGGACGTTATTCATATACGGAATTTAGATATTCATTTAAACCGACAAAATATGGTCAATTAAAATTTATGGCAAAAGCTATTAACCGTTTAGGTAAAGAACAACCACTTGCAAAAGATATTCTATGGAACCACGGTGGTTACAAATATAACGGTATCGACGTTGTAACAGTTGAAGTAGTTTAATAAAGGTCAATTATGAAAAAAATATTATTATTAGCAATTTTATCGGTAAGTTCACTTTTCGCACAAGTAAAAAGTGATGTAGAAGTTCCATATATCGCATATGAAATCAAAATGGGTGAAGGTTTTGATGCTATTCAAGCAAATTGTTTGATGTGTCATTCATTCGGTTATATTATTAACCAAGGGCCGCAATCAAAAGATTTTTGGGCTAAAAAAGTAGATAAAATGATCACTCATTTTAAAGCACCAATTACAAAAGAAGATGCAAAAATTTGTACAGAGTACTTATTTGAGCATTACGGTAACGGTAAAACAAAATAAAGAGAATTTTTTCTCTTTATTTCTCCTTTTTTGATCGTAATACAAAGAAAAATATCCCCGCTATTACTAAAAAGATTAACATTCTTATCGTTAACGTTGTAATATCTGTCGTATCATTCATTTTATATCCTAACTTTTTATTGCATATTTTAACAAATTTTTATAGTATAATTCCTACATTTCAGGTTTAGGAGTATAGTAATGAAGTCTTTAGTCAAATTGTTTTCAGTTTTAGGTTTATTAACAATGATTGGTTGTTCTAGCAATTCAAATGAGCTTCGTCCATTAAATGGCGGTGTTTGTAACAATCCTAATTGTAAATGTGCAAAACCTTGTCCATGTGGTGCATCATGCCAATGTGGTCAAAACGGTAATTCAAAAAATATGGGTAACGATACTAAATAAATATAATAATGTAGGGGAATATCCTCTGCATGTAATGATATATTCTCAAAGCTTATCTACGAACTTAATCATTTCTTTCTACTACTTATCCTTTTATATAATAAAGTTGATCAGATATAATGCTTATAATTAAAAGGAGAATGTATGACTGCAGATGAAATTGAGAGATTATTAAAATACGTTGCAGATATATCCGAAATATTATTTTATGATTATTCAGGATTATTATGAAAATGAAAGATAATGAGTTTCTTAAAATTCCTGTTATTAATTTTAGCGATGAAGAAGAAGCGTCTTTTGAATGTGGAGATGAAGAAGATGGCTGGCCAGCTTTAATGCGTACAGTGAATCAAGGTAGAAAGGAACTAGTAGAGTGTTTATTATCAACAGGTATAGACATTGAGTTAAAAGATGAAGATGGCTGGACAGCATTAATATTAGCAGCTAGAAATTCTCAAAAAGAGATAGTAGAGTTGTTGTTATCAAAAGGTGCAGATGTTTCTGCAAACGATAATAAGGGTTGGACAGCTCTAATGCATGCAGTGAATCATGGTGGTAACAAGGAATTAGTAGAGCTATTATTATCAAAAGGTGCAAATATTGAGGCAAAAGATGAAGATGGCAGAACAGCATTGACTATTGCTAAGGAAAAAGGACATATGAATATGCTTCAGATACTTGAAGCATAATATATAATGCAAGACTTTTTTTGTATGAATTTGATATTATAGGATAGTCCATAGTATAAAGAAATAATTGATAATAAATGCTTGTTTATAAGGCTTAAAAGGTGGATGGGGTAGAGGGATTCGAACCCCCGAATGTTGGTACCAAAAACCAATGCCTTACCGCTTGGCGATACCCCAATGTTTACGGTGTTTAAAATATTTGTGAGTTGTTTTGAATAATTAAAAGGTGGATGGGGTAGAGGGATTCGAACCCCCGAATGTTGGTACCAAAAACCAATGCCTTACCGCTTGGCGATACCCCAATCTTTAATAAAAGTAATTTTGGTTGCGGAAGCTGGATTTGAACCAGCGACCTTCGGGTTATGAGCCCGACGAGCTACCGAACTGCTCTATTCCGCGGTATTTTCAAACAAGTTCTCTTTGTTTGTGGGCGAAATTATAGGAAAAAAAAACTCCTATGTCAAGGGTTTTTCTGAAAAATTTGAAATTTTTTTTTGAACTACTATTAATAAAGATTTTTATATAATACACCTAATAAAATGAAAAGAGATAGTATGACACCAATTGATAGAGTTTTAAAAGCTATAGAAGAGATCAAAAAAGGCAATATGGTCATCATGTGTGATGATGAAGATAGAGAAAATGAAGGGGACCTTGTTTATGCTGCAGCTTTTTCAACACCAGAACACGTTAACTTTATGGCTACACATGCAAGAGGATTAATCTGTGTAGCTCTTTCAAAACAGATAGCAAATAGATTAGAACTTAATCCTATGGTAAGTTCAAATACATCTTCATATGAAACTGCATTTACTGTTTCAGTTGATGCTACAACGGCTACAACAGGAATTTCTGCAAAAGAGAGAGATGATACAATAAAGATACTTGCAAATCCAATTTCAAAAAGTGAAGAGTTAGTACGTCCTGGTCATATCTTTCCTCTCATAGCTAAAGAGGGTGGTACACTTGTTAGAACTGGTCATACTGAAGGTTCAGTTGACCTGTGCCGTTTAGCAGGACTTAGTGAAGCAGGCGTTATTTGTGAGATTATTAAAGAAGACGGAACGATGGCTAGACGTGACGATCTAGATATCTTTGCTCAACAACATAACCTTCATACAGTATTTATATCAGACATTGTTGAATACCGTTTGGCGAATGAGTCACTTGTAAAAGAACTTGGTGTTGAAGAAGTAGAGTTTTTTGGTGTGAAAGTCAATCGTCATACATTCCAAGACCATGACGGTATAAAACATACGGCAATAGCATTTTACAACCCTAAAGAACTGGCAAATGTACGTGTACATAATGTTGTTCCTGATTGTGAACTGCTTTTACATCAAGATAAATATCATCATCTAATTAACTCTATAGAATATCTGAAAAAAAACAGTGGACTTTTAGTTTTTATAAATAAAACACATCATCAAGATAATTCTGCACCGAAAGAGTTCGGTATAGGTGCTCAGATCATAAAACACTTTGGCATTTCAAAAATGAATTTAATCACTTCTATGATACATACAGACTTTGTAGGACTTAGTGGATTCGGGCTTGAAGTCAATGAATTAGTAAATGTGTAAGTGGAATAAAGACAGTATATGAGCGTAACAATTGATAAAATAGACTTAGAAAAAATAATAAAAATTGCAGAAAAAGCTGGGAAAGAGATCATGGAGATATATAAGAAAGATTTTCAGGTTGAATATAAAGATGATAAATCCCCATTAACAGAAGCTGATTTAGCATCAAATAAGCTAATTTGTGAAACTTTAATGGAGTTATATCCAAATATTCCCATCATGTCAGAAGAAAACAAACAGATAGAGTATGAAATAAGGAGAAATTGGGAGTATTATTGGTGTATCGATCCCATTGATGGGACAAAAGAGTTTATCAAAAAAAATGATGAATTTACTGTAAATATTGCTTTGATTCATAAAAATACTCCAGTATTAGGTGTTGTATATGCACCAGCTATTTGTGCTATGTATAGTGCAAAACAGGGAAAAGGTGCTTATTTAAATGGTAAAAAACTTCCATTGTATATTAATGAAAAACAAGGTGATAAACTTTATGTAGTTGCTTCTAAATCTCATCTGTCACATGAAACTCAACAATTTATAGATAATCTTAATGCAAACGAGATAGAACAAGTTTCCAAAGGTAGCTCACTAAAGCTGTGTATGGTAGCGGAAGGAAGTGCAGATATATATCCTCGGCTTGCTCCAACGATGGAGTGGGATACAGCAGCTGCTGATGCTATAGTTAGAGAAGCAGGAAAAATGACGTATCAGTTTAATTCTGATATCCCTGTAGTCTACAACAAAGAAAATTTATTAAATCCTTGGTTTGTAGTGAAATAATGAAAAATATAGTGTGGCATAATTATCAAATTACTAAAACTGACAGGTCAAAACATACTAACCAAAAGCCGTGTATCCTATGGTTTACAGGGCTTAGTGGTTCTGGAAAATCTACAATAGCAAATGCATTAGAAAAAGTTTTATATCATAATGGTAATTTTACATATCTGCTAGATGGGGATAATGTAAGACATGGTCTAAATTACGATTTAGGCTTTGATAATAAAAGCAGAATTGAAAATATTAGACGTGTTGGAGAAGTATCCAAACTGTTTGTTGATAGTGGTTTAATTGTATTAACTGCATTTATTTCACCATTTGCATCAGATAGAAAGCTTGTACGTAATCTTGTCGAAGATACAGAATTTATTGAAGTGTTTATAGATACCCCATTGGAAGTATGTGAATCTAGAGATCCAAAAGGACTTTATAAAAAAGCAAGAGCTGGAAAGATTAAGGATTTTACAGGTATAAACTCTCCATATGAAGTACCTACTAAAGCGGATATATATATTAAAAACGATAAAATTTCTATAGAAAATGCGTGTCAACAAATAATGAATTATTTAGTTGAAAAAGAATATGTAAAATGGAAGGGAAATTAATTGATAAAAGCAAATAGATTAACTCATCTTAAACAACTAGAAGCAGAATCTATTCATATTATGCGTGAAGTTATAGCAGAGTTTCAAAATCCTGCTATGCTTTACTCTGTTGGAAAAGATTCTTCTGTGATGTTACATCTTCTTCAAAAAGCCTTTTATCCTGCTCCACCTCCATTACCATTAGTTCATGTAGATACTAAATGGAAATTTAAGGAGATGATAGAATTTCGTGATCGTCGTGCAAAAGAAGTTGGAATGGAACTTATTGTTTATTCTAATCCTAAAGGTGAGGAGATGGATATTTCACCTTTTAAACATGGGTCTTCATTACATACTGATGTAATGAAGACAGAAGGTCTCAAGCAAATGCTAGATATCTATAAATTTGATGCTGTTTTTGGTGGAGCTAGACGTGATGAAGAAAAGTCTCGTGCAAAAGAGCGTATTTATTCTTTTCGTAATGAGAACCATAGATGGGATCCAAAAAATCAAAGACCTGAACTTTGGAACATATACAATGGAAGACATAAAAAAGGTGAATCAATTAGAGTCTTTCCATTAAGTAACTGGACAGAACTTGATATATGGCAGTATATCTATTTAGAACAAATTCCTATTCCGGAGCTTTACTTTGCAAAAAAACGTCCTGTAGTTGAGTATATGGGTACAAAAATAATGGTAGACGATGAGCGTATGCCAGAAGAGTTGCGTAATACAGCTAAAGAAGAGATGGTACGTTTTAGAACACTTGGTTGTTATCCATTAACTGGTGCTATCAGTTCAGAAGCAAATACTCTTCCAGAGATTATACAAGAGATGCTTTTAACTACTACGAGTGAACGTCAAGGTCGTTTGATAGACAGTGATGGAGATGCAAGTATGGAGAAGAAAAAACAAGAGGGATATTTTTAATGGCACATCAATCAGACTTAATAGCAGAAAATATAGAGCAATACCTTAGAGAACATGAAAATAAAGAGATATTGCGTTTTATAACTTGTGGATCTGTAGATGATGGAAAAAGTACTTTAATTGGTCGTTTGTTATATGATTCAAAAATGATCTTTGAAGACCAACTGAGTGCAATTGAAAAAGATTCTAAAAAGAGTGGAACTACAGGTGATAAAATTGACTTAGCTCTTTTAGTGGATGGTTTAGCTTCAGAAAGAGAGCAGGGGATTACAATAGATGTAGCGTATCGTTTTTTTTCAACGGATAAAAGAAAATTTATTATTGCAGATACTCCTGGACATGAACAGTATACTCGTAATATGGCTACAGGTGCTTCAACTGCTGATGTAGCAATTATTTTAATTGATGCTCGTCAAGGTGTCTTAACACAAACTAAGAGACATTCTTACATATCATCATTACTTGGCATTAAAAATATTGTTGTTGCCATTAACAAGATGGACTTGGTTGATTTTAGTCAAGAGAGATTTGAAGAGATTAAAGCTGACTATGAGAGAATTATCCCAAATCTACCACACTATACTGATATCGATTTTCAATATATTCCTATCTCTGCTTTAGATGGTGATAATATTGTTTTAAATTCTGATAAATGTACTTGGTATACTGATAAATCATTGATGGAAATTTTAGATACAGTTACTGTAAATAAAAAAGTAAATGAACACTTTAGATTACCAGTTCAGTATGTCAACCGTCCACATTTGAATTTTAGAGGTTTTTGTGGGACTATTTCAAGTGGTGAGATAAAAGTTGGTGATGCAATTACAGTTCTTCCTTCGCGTAAAACATCCACAGTAAAATCAATTATATCAAATGAGATTAAAGAGCTCCGTCCAAAAACTAAAGATGAAAGTGTAGAGACTATTGAAAGAGCATTTGCTCCGATGTCTACTACACTTACACTTGAAGATGAGATCGATATTAGCCGTGGTGATATGATTGTAAAATCAAGTGATATTCCAGAAGTTTCAAATAAATTTAGTGTAATGATGGTTTGGATGAATGAACAACCAATGACATTAAACTCTAACTATATCATTAAACGTGCTACATCTGTAATTAATGGGACTTTTAAAACAATTGAATACAAAAAAGATGTTAATACTTTTGAGGAAGTAGATGCACACAAACTTGAACTTAACGATATAGCAAAGTGTACACTTTCATTAGATAGAAAAATAGCAGTAGATTCTTATAATGATAACCGTTATACAGGTAGCTTTATAGTAATTGATCGTTATACTAATAATACTGTAGGTGCAGGGATGATCGCTTCTTCTATTATCAATGAGTCCATGGATGATGAAATATTTTCAAGAGAATATACAGAAGCTGAACGTGCTTTAAATGAATATATTAGAACACACTTTCCTGAGTGGGAATGTAAAGAAATCTAATGTATAAAGATACGAATAAGCGTTCAATTGTAAAGGGTATTAGCTGGCGTTTTTTTGCTACTTTTACTACTGTTATTATTGTCTATATTTTTTTTGGTAGGCTTGACCTGGCTATTGCAGCAGGTATGCTTGAAAGTGTGGCTAAAGTTGCACTTTACTGGGCGCATGAAAGAGCATGGTTTAAGATAAAATGGGGACGTAAAAAGATAGAACCATTTAATCTTTGGTTTACAGGTTTACCTTTGTCTGGAAAAACAACAATAGCTGATGCTGTCTATAAAGAGCTTCAAAAATTAGATATTCCTTTAGAAAGATTAGACTCTAAAGATATTCGTGAAATTATTCCCGGTGTAGGATTTAGTAGAGAAGATCGAAACCGTCATATGCATCGTATAGGACACTTGATCAAAACTTTACAAAATAATTCTGTTTCAACTGTTGCTTCATTTGGTTCACCATATCGAGAATCGCGTAAAGCAATTCGCAAGATGGTTCAAAACAATATTGTAGTATATGTAAAAGCTAATATAGAAACTTGTAAATCAAGAGATTACAAAGGTGTTTATGAAAAAGCATTAAAAGGTGAACTCAAACATTTCTCTGGAATTAATGATGTGTATGAAGAACCACAACATGCAGAGATTGTGATAGATACAGATACTACTTCTGTTGAAAAAGCGACACAAAAAATAGTTGAGTATATAAAAAAGAATAATATAAAATAAGAGTGTTCAAAGTTTGAATGCAATACAATTGCATATATTACATACTATATGTCATAAAGGATTTTCTTGCATCAAGAAGAGAAAGAACTTGAAGTTTTGAGAAGTTTAGGAAAAGTGACTACACAAAGGACTATAGCTGATGAAATTGGCTACAGTGTTGGAAAAGTTAACTATATTTTAAAAAAACTTATTAAAAAAGGGCTTGTTAAAGCTGAGAAGTTTGTAAACTCTAAAAATAAAATACAATACAAATACCTTTTAACTCTCCAAGGTGTCAAAGAAAAAATAGCAATAACAGAAAAGGTTATCCAGATCAAAAAAGAAGAATATGATAAACTTCAACAAGAACTAGAACAATACAAAAAGATACAATATGACTAATATAATTCTTTGCGGAGGAAATGGTACAAGATTGTGGCCAATAAGTCGTACACTTATGCCAAAGCAGTTTGTTAAGCTTTTTGATGATAAGTCTTTGTTTCAATTGACAGTTGCAAGAAATTCTAAAGTGTGTCAGTCACAGTTTATTGTCTCCAATGCGGAACAGTATTTTTTGGCAATTGATCAACTTGAAGAGCTACAACAATCTGACAATAGATATTTACTAGAGTCAGTAGGTCGAAATACAGCTCCAGCTATAGCATTGGCCTGTATGGAATTTGATGAAGATGAGATCGTACTTGTAACTCCTTCTGACCATTTAATTAAAGATGAAACAGAATACAAAAAAGCTATTGTCAGAGCGCAAAAATTGGCAAATGAAAATTTTTTGGTTACATTTGGGATAAAGCCAATATTCGCTGAGACAGGATTTGGTTATATAGAAGCAGAACAGGAAGACGTAAAAGCTTTTCATGAAAAGCCAAATTTTGATACAGCTACAAAGTATTTAAAAGCAGGAAATTATTACTGGAATAGTGGAATGTTTATGTTTAAAGTTGGAGTGTTTTTAGAAGAGTTAAAAAAATATTCTCCAGAAATATATAAAGCTTCATACAATGCCTTTACAAGTGCTTCAAAAGAAAATAATCTTATTCGAATTAAACATGAAAATATGCTAGCAATTCCGGAAGAGAGTATAGATTATGCTCTAATGGAAAAATCAACCAAAGTAAAAGTTGTTCCTGCGGATTTTAATTGGAGTGATTTAGGAAGCTTTGATTCATTATATGATGAACTACAACATGATGAAGATGGTAATACAATAAACACTAATTATATTTCAATTGATTCTAAAAACAATCTTATTTATGGCAATGAAAGAAAGATAGCTACAGTAGACATTGAAAATACTATTGTAGTAGATACTGGAGATGCACTTTTAATCTCTAAAAAAGGATCATCCCAAAAAGTTAAAAAAGTAGTTGAAAAACTAAAAGAATCTAAGTCAGAACTTCATAATATTCATTTAACAGGTCATAGACCATGGGGGACATATACAGTGCTTGAAGATTCACCAGGTTATAAAATAAAAAGAATAGAAGTAAAACCTGGAAAACGTCTTTCATTACAAAAACATTTTTATAGAAATGAGCACTGGATAGTAGTTAGTGGTACTGCAACAGTAGAAGTAGAAGATAGGACTTTTTTAGTGCGTCCAAATGAAAGTACGTATATTAAGGCTGGTGAACTCCATAGACTTACTAATAAAGGAAAATCACCCTTAATACTTATAGAAGCACAAGTTGGTGAGTATACAGGTGAAGATGATATTGTTAGAGTTGATGATGACTATAAAAGGGACTTATATTGATTTCGACAGAGTATTTTAAAATAGTAGTAGAGTTTTCACCTCTTATTTCAATAGATTTAGTAACTATGTATAATGGAAAAGTTTTACTTGGAAAAAGAGTTAATAAGCCAGCGAAAGATTTTTACTTTACGACAGGTGGAATAGTTCGTAAGAATGAGACATTTGAAAATGCGAAAAAAAGAATTGCAAAAGGTGAGCTAGGAATTGAGATAAGTCAAGAACTAGCCTTTATAGGTGTGTTTGAGCATTTTTATGATGATGGTATTTTTGAAGGTGTTTCAACGCATTATGTCAACCATGGGTATTTATTAGATCTGAATGAAAAATTGGAGAATATTCCAAAAGAACAACACAGCAGTTATAAATGGTTTGATATAGACGAACTACTTCAAAGCAATGAAGTGCACCAATATGTAAAAGATTATTTTAAACAATTAAATATAGGAGAAGACAGATAAAAATGACAGAGAAAAAAGTAGCATTAATAACAGGGATAACAGGCCAAGATGGTTCATATTTATCTGAATTCCTATTAAAAAAAGGTTATATAGTTCATGGTATAAAAAGAAGAAGTTCTCTATTTAATACAGATAGAATAGATCATCTCTATGAAGATCCACATGTAGAAAATAGAAACTTAATCTTACATTATGGTGATATGACAGATTCTATGAATCTTACTCGTATTATCCAAGAGACACAACCAGATGAAATTTATAACCTTGCTGCAATGAGCCATGTTGCCGTATCATTTGAAACTCCTGAATATGTAGCAAATGCTGATGGTACAGGAACACTTAGAATTTTAGAAGCAGTAAGACTTTTAGGACTGGAAAATAAAACTAAAATTTATCAAGCAAGTACTTCTGAACTTTATGGAAAAGTACAAGAAACTCCTCAAAGTGAAACAACTCCATTTTATCCGAGATCTCCTTATGCAGTAGCTAAGATGTACGCATATTGGATTACCGTAAACTATAGAGAAGCATATGGTATGTATGCATGTAACGGTATCCTTTTTAACCATGAATCTCCTGTACGTGGCGAAACATTCGTTACTAGAAAAATTACTAGGGCTGCTTCAAAAATAGCACTGAATTTACAAGATAAACTTTATTTAGGTAATCTTGATGCAAAAAGAGATTGGGGACATGCAAAAGATTATGTAAAAATGATGTGGATGATTCTTCAAGCTGATGAACCAGAGGATTGGGTAATTGCTACAGGTCAAACTACTGCTGTAAGAGATTTTGTGAAATTTGCTTTTGCTTATACTGGAATTAACTTAAGATTTGAAGGTGAAGGTATAGATGAAAAAGGTATTATAGATTCGTTTGATGAAACAAAAGCCAAAGCATCTAACGTGGATTTATCACATCTTTCAATAGGTCAAGAGGTTGTAGCTGTAGATCCTAGATATTTTAGACCAACAGAAGTTGATTTACTTTTAGGTGATCCGACTAAAGCAGAGCAAAAACTTGGCTGGAGTAGAGAATATAATTTACAAGATTTGGTAAATGATATGATGCACAGTGACATTAAGCTTATGACCAAAGACCAATATCTAAAAGATGGTGGTTATCAAATTATGAGTTACTTTGAATAGGAAAATAGATACTAATATGAATATCCAAAAAGATTCAAAAATATATGTAGCTGGTCATAAAGGATTAGTAGGCTCTGCGATAGTCAAAAACCTGCATTCTAAAGGCTATACAAATGTAATTTATAGAACGCATTGTGAACTGGATCTCACTAACCAACAAGCTGTAGCAGAGTTTTTTGAAAGTGAAAAACCAGAATATGTAATACTTGCTGCTGCAAAGGTTGGAGGTATAGTAGCCAATAATACATATAGAGCAGACTTTATATATGAGAATCTTGTTATTCAGAATAATGTGATTCATCAGTCATATTTACATAAAGTGCAAAAATTACTATTTTTAGGAAGTACTTGTATCTATCCTAAAGAAGCTCCACAACCGATGCCAGAAGATTGTTTATTAACTTCACCATTAGAGTATACAAATGAACCATATGCTATAGCTAAAATAGCAGGTATCAAAATGTGTGAATCATATAATCTTCAATATGGTACCAATTTTATATCTGTAATGCCCACAAATCTTTATGGACCAAACGATAACTTTGATCTTGAGAAGTCACATGTTCTTCCGGCTCTTATTAGAAAGATATATTTAGCAAAACTTCTTTATGAAGGTAAAATAGAAGAAGTTCTAAAAGACTTACAGTTTTCAACTATTGAAGAAGCTAAAGAATACCTTTCTAAATATGGTGTGAATGAAAACAGCGTAGAGATCTGGGGTACAGGAAAACCAAGACGAGAATTTCTCTACTCAGAAGATATGGCAGATGCTTGTGTATTTTTACTTGAAAATAGGGATTTTACAGATACTTACAATACTGAAGACAAAGAAATTAGAAATACACATATTAATATAGGAACAGGTTTAGATATTAGTATTAAAGAATTAGCTCAACTTATTCAAAGAATTATTGGCTTTCAAGGTAAGCTGTATTTTAATACAGATAAACCAGATGGAACTATGATTAAGCTTACAGATCCAACTAAATTACATAATCTTGGATGGAAGCATAAGGTTGAGCTTGAAGATGGGATTAAAACTATGTATGAGTGGTATTTAAATATAAATGGGGTTTAAATAGGATGAAAAATTGTAAAATATGTATAATAGGTTTAGGTTATGTTGGACTACCACTGGCACATGCATTTTCTAAAAAATATCAGGTAGTAGGATTTGATATCAATAATAGTAGAATACAAGAGCTCAAAAATGGCTTTGATAGAACTGATGAGTTAAATGAAGCTCAAGTAAATGAAGCTATCAAAAATGGTATGAAATTTTCAACTAATATTGATGATATAAAAGATTGTAATATATATATTATTACAGTACCAACTCCTATTGATAAGAAGAAGAAACCAGATTTGACTCCACTTATTAAATCTTCTCAAACGGTTGGAAAAGTTCTAAAAAAAGATGATATTGTAATTTATGAATCAACTGTATATCCAGGTGTAACTGAAGAAGTATGTGTACCTGAATTAGAAAATACAAGTGGACTAAAATTTAATATTGATTTTTTTGCTGGGTACAGTCCAGAAAGAATCAATCCCGGGGATAAAGAACATACGGTTACAAAGATATTAAAAGTTACTGCAGGTAGTACTCCTGAAATAGCAAATAAAGTAGATGAACTTTACGCATCAATTATTACAGCAGGTACTCATAAATGTAGTTCAATAAAAATAGCAGAAGCTGCGAAAGTAATTGAAAATACTCAAAGAGATGTAAACATAGCTTTAATAAATGAGTTAGCACTTGTTTTTAATACTATGAATATAAATACAAATGAAGTAATAGATGCAGCTGCAACAAAATGGAATTTTATAAAATTAAAGCCAGGACTAGTTGGAGGGCACTGTATAGGTGTTGATCCATACTATTTAACTTATAAAGCTGAAGAATTGGGTTATAAACCAAACCTTATCTTAGGTGCAAGGCAAATCAATGATGGTATGGGAAAATATGTAGCTGAAAGAACTATCAAGCTGATGATAAAAAAAGGTTTACCTATTAAAAACTCTAAAGTATTAATCCTAGGAATTACATTTAAAGAAAATTGTCCTGATGTTAGAAATTCAAAAATAGTAGATATTGTTTCAGAACTTAGTGAATATGGTTGCAAGATAGATATTTATGATTCTTGGGCGGATGCTCAAGAAGTTAAAGATGAGTACAACTTAGATTTAGTAGGAAAATATAATCTTGAAGAGTATAAAGCTATTATTTTAGCAGTTGCTCATGATGAGTTTAAAACACTTGATTTAAAAATAAGTTCTAGTAAAGTTGTTTATGATATCAAGGGATTATTAATAGAAGCTGATGGAAGATTATAGTGTCAAAAATATTAAACTTAATTGGACGGACTAAAGAACTTTTTGTAAATGATATTAACAATAATCAAATAGAATTGGCAAAAATTGTTTCAGAATCATCATTCTTAGTTTTAGGTGGAGCAGGTTCTATTGGACAGGCCGTTACAAAAGAAATTTTTAAAAGAAATCCTAAAAAATTACATGTAGTAGATATTTCAGAAAATAATATGGTTGAATTAGTAAGGGATGTCAGAAGTAGTTTTGGATATATTGACGGGGAATTTGCTACTTTTGCTCTTGATATAGGGAGTATGGAATATGACGCTTTTATAAAAAATGATGGTCAATATGATTATATCTTAAACCTTTCCGCTTTAAAGCATGTTAGAAGTGAAAAAGACCCTTTCACTTTAATGAGAATGATTGATACAAACATTTTTAATACTGATAAAACTCTACAACAGGCAATTAATAACAAAACTAAAAAATATTTTTGTGTAAGTACGGATAAAGCAGCTAATCCTGTAAACATGATGGGTGCTAGTAAAAGAATTATGGAAATGTTTGTTATGAAAAAATCAAAACAAATAGATGTTTCAATGGCTCGCTTTGCAAATGTAGCTTTTAGTGATGGTTCTCTTTTACACGGCTTTAACCAAAGAATACAAAAACAACAGCCTATAGTTGCTCCAAATGATATCAAAAGATATTTTGTTACACCTCAAGAAAGTGGTGAACTTTGTCTAATGTCTTGTATTTTTGGTGAAAACAGAGATATATTTTTTCCTAAATTAAGTGAAAATTTACACCTTATCACATTTTCTGAAATTGCCATAAAATATTTAAAAAACTTGGGTTATGAGCCATATTTATGCAAAGATGAAAATGAAGCGAGAGAGTTAACTAAAACTTTACCATCTCAAGGTAAATGGCCATGCCTCTTTACTCCGAGTGACACAACTGGTGAAAAAGATTTTGAAGAGTTTTTTACTGATAAAGAAGTTTTAGATATGGATAGATTTGAAAATCTTGGTATCATAAAAAACGAAGCAATTTATGATGAAGCTAAACTAAATAGTTTTGAAAAAGTTATTAATAACTTTAAAACTCAACTTTCATGGTCTAAGGATGATATTGTAAAAGAGTTTTTTAAACTTATTCCAGACTTTGGACACAAAGAAACAGGTAAATATTTAGATGGAAAAATGTAATGCAAAAAGTTGTTGAATATATACAAAAAATTTATAATACGACAGAGTTTATACCTTTGCATGAACCAAGATTTATAGGAAATGAAAAAGCATACCTAAATCAATGTATAGACTCGACTTTTGTTTCTAGTGTTGGGCAATATGTAGATACATTAGAACAAGAATTTGCAAAATATACAGGAAGTAAATATGCTGTAGCAACTGTAAATGGAACTTCTGCTTTGCATATATCGCTTTTACTGGCAGAAGTAAAACAAGATGATGAAGTGATTACGCAACCTCTTACTTTTATAGCTACTTGTAATGCTATTTCTTATATTGGTGCAAAGCCTGTTTTTGTAGATGTTGATTTAGATACGATGGGATTATCACCAAAATCTTTAAAAAATTTTTTAGAAAATAATTGTAAATTAATTAACCAGCAATGTATCAACAAAACTACGAATAAAGTAATTAGAGCATGTGTACCAATGCATACATTTGGCCATCCGTGTAAAATAGCAGAAATTAAAGAGATATGTGACAATTGGAATATAGCCTTAGTAGAAGATGCAGCAGAAAGTTTAGGTTCTTATTATAAGGGACGGCATACGGGTACATTCGGTAAATTAGGTGCATTTAGTTTTAATGGGAATAAAATCATCACTTCTGGGGGAGGTGGAATTATAGTGACAGATGATGAAGTTTTAGCAAGGAAAGCAAAGCATTTGACCACTACTGCAAAAGTACCACATCTATATGAATATGTACATGATGAAATAGCTTATAATTACAGAATGCCAAATATAAATGCAGCTCTTTTAGTTGCTCAGATGGAAAATCTTGAAAAATTTTTGCAATCAAAAAGAGAATTGGCCGATATATATAAAGACTTTTTTGCAACTTTACAGATGAAGTTTGTAATGGAGCCTATTGAATCATGTTCAAATTATTGGCTTCAAGCAATTTTATTTGATAATTTAGAGCAGAGAAATCAGTTTCTGGAATATACCAATAAAAATGGTGTAATGACAAGACCTATTTGGAAACTGATGAATGAACTTGAAATGTTTAAATATTGTCAAACAGAGAATCTTGAAAATGCAAAATATTTAGAAGACAGAATAGTTAATATTCCTAGTTCGGTAAGAATATGAGTAAAGAAAAAGTTTTATTAATTGGTGGTGGTGGGCATTGTCATAGTGTTATAGATGTACTGGAACAAGAAAATAAGTATAAGATTATGGGGATTATCGATAAACCGGAATTAAAAGGGAAAAAAATTTTAGGTTATGAAGTGATAGGGAGTGATGATGATTTACAAACTATATTTCAAAATTGTAAAAATGCAGTTATTACTATTGGACATATTCAGTCGAATAAAATACGTGTTCAATTATTTCAAAAGTTGAAAGAGATAGGTTTTTCACTACCTATTGTAATATCTCCAATTGCTTATGTATCTAAGTATGCTCAAATAGGAGAAGGTAGTATTGTAATGCATCATGCTCTTGTCAATGCAAACGCTAAAATAGGTGTAAATTGTATTATCAATTCAAAAGCATTAGTTGAACATGATGTGATAATTGAAGATAATTGTCATATTGCAACTGCAAGTGTTGTCAATGGTGGTGTGACAGTAAAAGTAAATACTTTTTATGGAAGTAATGCAGTTTCAAAACAGGATGTAGAAATACAAGGTTTTGTAAAAGCAGGGAGTATACTAAAATGAAAAAAGTCTTTATTATTGCAGAAGCAGGAGTTAATCATAATGGTTCTATTGATTTAGCAAAACAACTTATTGATGTAGCTGTTGAAGCAGGTGCTGATGCAGTGAAATTTCAAACTTTTAAAACAGAAAACCTTGTTTCTAAAAATGCACAAAAAGCGGACTATCAAAAAGAAACTACGGATCAAGAAGAGTCACAGTTTGATATGATTAAAAAACTTGAACTCGATATAGATACACATAAAGAACTTATCAGTTATTGTGAACAGAAAAAAATCATGTTTTTATCAACTCCTTTTGACCATGACAGTATTGAACTTTTAAATAATTTAGGATTAGAAATTTTTAAAATTCCAAGTGGTGAGATAACAAATTTACCATATCTTAGGGATATAGGGAAACTAAATAAAAAAGTCATTCTTTCTACAGGTATGGCAGATATTGGGGAAATTGAAGATGCTTTAGATGTTTTAGTCGCAACTGGTACAACTAAAGATAATATAACAGTTCTTCATGCAAATACTGAGTACCCAACTCCTATGCAGGATGTTAATTTAAAAGCAATGATGACAATTGGTAATACATTTGATATAACTTATGGATATAGCGATCATACACTGGGTATTGAAGTCCCTATCGCAGCAGTTGCTATGGGTGCAATATGTATAGAAAAGCATTTCACTTTAGATAAAACTATGGAAGGTCCCGATCATAAAGCTTCGTTAGAACCGGATGAATTGAAAGAGATGATTAAGACTATTAGAAATATAGAACTTGCTTTAGGTAGTAGCATAAAAAAACCTAGTCAAAGTGAAAGCAAAAATATTGTAATTGCAAGAAAGTCAATAGTTGCTAGTACAGATATTCAAAAAGGTGATATACTCAGTGAAAAAAATATAGTTGTGAAAAGACCTGGGAATGGTATTAGCCCTATGAGATGGGATGAAGTAATTGGTTCAATCGCTCAAAAAAATTATCAAAAAGATGAACTCATATGAAAAGAAAGATTTGTGTAGTAACCGGTACTAGAGCAGAATATGGACTTCTTTATTGGCTTATGAAAACTGTAGAAGCAGATCCTGAATTAGAACTGCAATTAATAGTTACAGGTATGCATCTGAGTCCTGAATTTGGCTTAACATATAAAGAGATAGAAGAAGAATTTAACATTAATAAAAAAGTTGAAATACTTTTGTCATCGGATACAGCTGTAGGTATTTCAAAATCAATGGGTCTAGCACAAATTTCATTTTCTGAAGTATATGAAGATTTAAAACCGGATGTTGTCGTTCTTCTAGGAGATAGATATGAGATCTTCAGCGCTGCTAGTTCTGCCATGATATCACGAATTCCTATTGCACATCTTCATGGCGGTGAAGTTACAGAAGGAGCTTTTGATGAAGCGATAAGACATAGTATTACAAAAATGAGCCATTTACATTTTACTGCAACTGAAGAATATAAAAACAGAGTTATTCAGTTGGGAGAAAATCCTGAGAATGTATTTAATGTTGGTGGTATGGGAATAGAGAATATTAAAAGACTGAAACTATTATCGAAAAAAGAATTTGAAAATTCAATAAACTTTCAATTGAACAAACGAAATATTTTAGTCACATTTCATCCTGTCACTTTGGAAAATGAAACAGCAAAGGAACAATTTCAAGAATTATTAGATGCAATAGATGAATTGAATGATACAAATATTATTTTTACTAAAGCAAATAGTGATACTGATGGCAGAATTATTAATGCAATGATTGATGAATATGTATTAAAAAATTCTAAAAATTCTATAGCATTTACTTCTATGGGGCAATTAAGATATTTAAGTGCTTTACAGTATGTGGATGCAGCTGTCGGTAACAGTTCGAGCGGTCTTTTAGAAGTTCCAAGTTTTCAAAAAGGGACTATTAATATTGGTGATCGGCAAAAAGGGCGTATCAAGGCAAAAAGTATTATTGATTGTAAACCAACAAAGCAAGATATTTTGCACGCTATTTCTAAATTATATAGTGATAAATTTCAGAAATCTTTATCTACTGTTAAAAATCCATATGGAGAAGGTATGGCTAGTAAAACAATAGTAGAAGTTTTGAAGACAAATAACTTAAAAGAATTATTAAAAAAATCATTTTTTGACTTGGAATATTAAATGAAAAATATAGAGAATCTAAAACTACAAACTCATTCTACAATAAAGGAAGCTTTAACTATCATTGACCATGGGGCTTTACAAATAGCACTAGTAGTAGATGAAAATGATAAGTTATTAGGTACTATAACGGATGGTGATATAAGAAGAGGGTTATTAAAAGGATTAGATTTAAATAGTAGTGTAGAATCAATTGTATATACTACACCAACTATAGCTACTCTTAGTAATACTAAAGAAGAAATTTTAAAATTAGCTCTCTCAAAAAAACTGCATCAAATTCCAATAATTACTGCAGAAGGAAAAGTTGTTGGACTTCAGGAAATTGAAGAGCTAATTAAACCAAAGATAAAGACAAATAAAGTTGTTTTAATGGTTGGCGGTTTAGGAACAAGATTGAGACCGCTTACCAAAGATGTACCAAAACCAATGTTGCAAGTTGGGAATAAACCTATTCTCGAGACTATTGTTGAAAAATTTGCAGAGTATGGATATGTAAATATTGTAATGTGTGTAAATTATAAATCTCATGTTATACAGGATTATTTTGGAGATGGAACAAAGTTTGGAGTTAATATTGAGTATATTTTAGAAGAACGAAGAATGGGTACAGCAGGTGCATTAAGTCTTTTAGAAGAAAAACCGACAGAACCATTTTTTGTTATGAATGGCGATTTACTTACAAATGTTAATTTTGAACATCTTCATGATTACCATATATCTAATAATGGAGTAGGGACAATGTGTGTACGTGAATATGATTTTCAAGTGCCATATGGAGTTGTCAATATTAATGAAAGTAAGATATTGTCTATAGTAGAAAAGCCTGTACATAAATTTTTTGTTAGTGCTGGAATCTATATGCTTTCTCCAGCAGTTTTAGAATATATTCCGGAAAATGAATTTTTTGATATGCCAACATTATTTGAAACACTTATTAGTAAAAATAAAAATACGGTTTCTTTTCCTTTGAGAGAATATTGGTTGGATATTGGACGGATTGAAGAGTATAACAAAGCCAACGAAGAATATGATGAGGTATTTTAGTGCATCAAGATGACGTGTATACAATAGTATATGCAGGTCTATTTAAATATATGAGTCAGTTTGTGAACGGACAAATGTTGTCGTTGATGATGGATTTAGTTTATAAAGGAAAAAAATGAAAAAAGTTGCCATCATTGGAGCAGGTCAACTAGGAAGTAGACATTTACAAGGTATAGCACAAAGTAGTATTAAAATTGACATAGAAGTTGTAGAACCATTTGAAAGTTCAAGAAAAAGAGCAGAAGAAAGGTATTATGAAGTACAGAATAGAGATAATGTAAACAGTATCAAATTTTTTGAAGCTGTAGAAGAATTATCTGCTACATTAGATTTAGTAATTATTGCGACTAGTGCTGATGTTAGATTTAAGATTATAGATGAATTAGCAAAAAATAAAAAAGTAAAAAATTTAATTTTAGAAAAAGTTTTGTTTCAAAAGATTGAAGAATACTATCAAACTGAAAAATTATTAGATGAATCAGGTATAAAATGTTGGGTAAATCACCCAAGAAGAATGTTTCCAGTGTATAAACAATTGAAGACTCTTTTAGAAGGTTCGAAACAAGTATCTTATAATTTTCAAGGTGGAGATTGGGGCATAGGCTGTAACGCTTTACATTTTATAGACCATTTGGCATATCTTGTAGATTCAAATAATATTGAATTAGAAACAAAATGTCTTGATCCTAAAATATATAATTCAAAGCGATCAGGATATATAGAGTTTAATGGATTGTTAAATGGAAAAATAGATAACCATACATTTTCATTGTATTCAAATTCTACATATAGCCCTATGATACTTACAATAGTTTCAGATAAACTCATAGCAAATATAGATGAAGAAAATGGGAAAATTGACTTGAAGTTAAGAGAAAACAATTGGAAGTCAGAGTCATTAGAAGAAAAAATTGTTTACTATCAAAGTGAACTTTCAAATAAGATTGTTACTGATGTTTTAGTAGATAATAACTTGATATTACCTACATATAGTGAAGCTATGAGCTTACACATTCCTTTTATTCGTTCATTATTAGAGCATATGAATAAGATTGAAAACAAAGAACATAAAATTTGTCCGATAACGTAAGGAGTTTAGAAAAGTGAACAAAGTTTGGTTAATAGGTGCTGGTGGCATGGCACAAGATTATATAAAGGTTTTAACAGACTTAAGTAGTGACTTTATTGTTATTGGTCGTAGTGAAGAGAGTGCTATTAAGTGTGAAAAAGCTACTGGTTGCCAAGTACACATAGGTGGACTTGAAACATATTTAAATTTAAAACCTCAGGTTTGTCCTCATGCTATCGTAGCAGTGGGTATAGAAAAGCTTTATGAGACTACTAGAGAACTACTTCGATATGGAGTTAAAAACATATTAGTTGAAAAACCAGGTGCATTAGAAGCCTGGCAATTTGAAGAATTAAATACATTGGCAAAAGAGAATGACGCTAATTTAATTATTGGTTATAATCGAAGGTTTTATGCATCTGTATTAAAAGCAAAAGAGATTATCAGGCAAGATGGAGGAGTTGCTTCTTTTAATTTTGAGTTTACAGAGTGGGCGCACATAATTGAACCATCAGTAAAAGCAGAGGGTGTAAAAGAAAAATGGTTTTTAGGCAATTCTACACATGTGGTAGATTTAGCATTTTATCTTGGTGGAAAACCTAAAGAGATCAGTACTTTTACAAATGGAAGTTTATCTTGGCATCCTAGTGCTTCGAATTTTTCTGGTGCTGGAATAAGTGAAAAAGATGCTTTATTTTCTTATCAGGCTAATTGGGAAAGTGCAGGTAGATGGGCTGTAGAAGTTTTAACTAACGAACATAGATTGATATTTAGACCTATGGAAAAGCTTCAAGTTCAAAAAAGAGGTAGTATAGCTCAAGAATTCGATGAGAGTATAGATTATACCTTAGATGAAGAATATAAACCAGGGTTGTATATTCAAACAAAAAAATTTTTAGAAGATGATGTTGAGGATATGTGTTCTTTTGACGAACAGTTTAAAATGATCGAAATTTATAATAAAATTGCAAATTATGAAAGATAATAGGATAGTAATTATAGGTGACTCCTTGGCTATGCCACGTTTTGAAGTTCCGTTAGAAAAAACATATCCTTATTTATTAAAAAATGAATTAAAAGATTTTGAAATCATTAGTAAAAATCAAAGGGCAAATACTATAAAAAAACAAGCTAGTTCTCAAAGCATTTTGGATGATATTGTTTTTTTGAATCCTAAAATACTAATTGTTCATTTAGGCATTGTAGATTGTGCTCCAAGATTATTTACTCCAATAGAAAATTTGATTTTATCAAAGTTAAAATGGATAAATAAATTTATAATTGCTTTTTTTTCTAAACATAGATTTTTTTTCACAAAATATAATCCAAAAGTATATGTTAAAAAAAGCGATTTTTACAATTATTATTCAAAACTGATTAAAGAATGTAAAAAAAATGGAATTGAGAAGATTTTTTTGCTAAATATTTGTGACACAAACGTTGAAAATAAGAAAAAATCTTTTAATTTTGAAAAAAATATATATCAGTATAATACTATTATAAAACAGATAGCAGACGAAAATAATATATATATGTTAGATATGAATTTTCAAATAAAAGAAAATATGCTTCTAGAAGATGGAATTCATATAAATGAGATAGGTCATTTTAAAGTTTTTGAGATATTAATTAAAGCATTAAATAAGGAAAATATAACATGAATGAAATAATACCTCTAGTGTCATTTCCAAAATCTGGAAATACTTGGATGAGATTTATATTGTCAAATTTATTCAAGAAAGATGAATTATTTGATATTAATTTTAAAAATATTAATGATATTTCGTCAACATCACATAGTGAAGATCATTCTAAGATGATATCATTATTAAAGCCTAATGCACCATTATTCATAAAAGAACATTATAGCTATTATGATATGCCTTATAAGAACTTTAAAAAGGCAATCTATATATATAGAAATGGTTTTGATACACTACTATCTTATTGGCATTTTAGAAATGCTCAAAATCCTGGAATGTATCCTAATATAGAAACTTTTACGAAGTACTATTGGAATAATTATCGACAGTGGGGAGAGCATCTATTTTCATGGTTGGAAGATGAAAAAACTATCAAATCTCATAATATTTATGCAATTAGTTATGAAAATTTAATGCAAAACCCTACTGAAACAATAAAAAAATGTATGGATTTTTTAGGTTATGAATTTTCACTTGAAGATATAAAAATTGCAATTGAGTTATCTAGTAAAGATAAAATGAAAAAAATGTCGGGTAGTGGAGAATTTATGAAAAGTAAAGATAAAGACTTTCATTTTGTTCGGTCTGCTAAAAATGGAGAATCAAAAAATCAATTGTCAATGTTTTGTAAAAGAGAGTTTATAAAATATGATATTAACTATAAGATGATGATGAAATATAGTTATTTAGAAGATGACAATGAATGGAAAGAAATCTCAAAAATAGATTCTTTATCATTGATGACAATTTTTAAAAATAAATTTTATAATTATAAATATAGATTATTAGAGAAATAATGATAAAAAAATCATTTAATTACTTTTCATACTCAATCGTGGGTAGTTTAGTGGGGATTCTATCTTTACCTTATTTGACTCGAATGTTGTCACCTGAAGAATTTGCTTATATAGGTATTATGCAAGTTATATTATTTATTTTAATTCCTTTCTTTGGATTTCAATCAGTAAGCCTAATTGGTATTAATAAAGTTAAACAGTCATATGATGACTTTCGAACATTTAGAAACAGTTATATTAATTTTTCAATATTTATGATTGTTTTATTATCTATACCACTATTTCTAATAGTCAGTTTTTTTTTTAAAAAATATATGTTGCTTATAATACTTACATATTTGATTGCAATTTGTAGACATTTAATACAAATACACAATCAAGAGATAATTCAAGATGGTAAAGCTTCAATATTTGGGCAATTAAATTTAACCAACCAACTATTAGCATTATCTTTTACAGTTATATGCCTTTCATTTGTTGAAATGTCCTGGGAAGGTAGGTTATTGTCTTTATTGTTAGCAGATTTATTATTATCTACAATACGTTTATACTTTTTTTCCGATATTGTTATCAATTATAATATTTTGATAGATAAAATACAAATAAAAGAAATAGTTTTCTACGGATTACCATTGTTTATTGCACTTTTTGCAAGTTGGATTACATTTGAGTTTGATAAGCTGATAGTCAATCATTTTTTTTCATTGGAGTTAGTAGGTTTATATACAGTTGCCTACACAATAGGTGCAAGTCTAAACATAGTTAACCAATCAGTTAGAAATGCATATGTTCCAAGGCTTCGAATGGAACTTTCTTCAGGAAGAGGTATAAATCTTATGAAGAAATTTCAAATATACTATGGATTAGTTATTTTTACTTTAGCACTTTTTTTATCTATTATATTTTATTTTTTTGATGCTTTTATATTGGGAGAAAAGTATTTAGGAGTTTGGAAAATTATATCAGTAGTTCTTTTTGCATACGCTTTTTTTGGTGTATACTCGGGTTATGGGGCTATTTTTGAATTTTATAAGCTTACTGTATTAAAAACTAAGTTTGTGGTCTTAGGTGCTATAATGAACTTAATCATTTCTTTATCATTGCTTCCTTTTATTGATTATTTGGCACCTGCAGTAGGCACACTAGCTTCTTTTGTTATAATTTTATTTGTTTCATATTATTTTGCTTTAAATGAGTTGAAAACAAGAGGTATTATAGAATGAAAAAAATACTATTTGTATTTTTTAAAATATGTAAAATTGATAAGATCATTGACAATTGTTTATTTATAGTTAACCAAGTAAAAATTAAAAGATATGAAGAAGAATGTCAATGTAGAATTAATTTTGTATCACAAGGTCCTGGAAATATAACATTAGGTGGCAATGTAAAAAAATTTAAAATAGACCCAACAAGTCATTTGAAATCAAATACGTTTATAGAATGTTCAGGTGGTGTAACTATTGGTAAATATTTTCACACTGGTCGTGGATTAACAATATTTTCCACAAACCATAATTATGAAAATACAACAAGGATACCTTATGATGATGTATCTATTGATAAACCTGTAGTTATAAAAGATTTTGTATGGTGTGGTGCAAATGTGACTATAGTACCAGGTGTAATTATTGGTGAAGGTGTTGTTATAGGAGCAGGAAGTGTAGTAACAAAAAATATTCCTGACTATGCTGTAATTGGTGGTAATCCTGCCAAGATAATCAAATTTAGAGATATAGATGAATTTCAAAAATTAAAATCAAGTGGTGAATTTTATTGATTTATTTTTTAGTGAACAATAATTATCATCTGTTAGATGTTTATGAACATTGTAAAAATTTACGAAAATTTGAGAAGTCTTTGATTCAAATTCCTCATACTTTAGAATGTATAAGTAAAGATGAAAATTTTAATAATATTTTTATATTTAAAACACCTTTCAGTAAAATGAAAAATTATTTTAATATTATCAATGTAAAAAAAATCGAAAGAAAAGTAAAGTCAAAATTAACAATAAATGCTAATGATATACTATTTGTATACACTGAATATGAAATACTAAATCAATACATAATAACATTGTTTAAAAAAAATGGGGCGAAAGTTTATGTCATTGAGGACGGTGGTTTTCCTACTTATTTAACATATAGTATCGAAGATACAGAACCTTTAAGCTTAAAGGAAAAGATTAAACTATTTTACTTCAATTATTTTCTTGGATATAGATTTGTAAACTTCTTAAAATATAATAATTTGATTTTTCCTCAGATTAATGAAAATTATCTGGATGGTGTTTTGTTGTATTTAGATATAAATATTGTAAGAAATATAAAAAAATTTTTACTTTCTAAAAATAAAAAACAACTAGACCTTGATAAAAGTAAAGCATTGTTTCTAAATGAAAAAATTTATGAATATTATTGTTCAAAAAGTGAATATTCTGATATATTGAAAATTTGTATTGAAAAAATGATAGATAAGTTTGAAATAGTATATTTTAAATTTCATCCAAAAGAAACTGAAGAAAATAAATTATGGCAGTTGAAAATTTTAAATCAATACTCGAATGTAGAAATAATTCAAGATAATTCACCTGTTGAAAATTTATTAGTCATTTATAAAACTAAATATGTATTTTCATTTTTAAGTGCTGCATTATTAAATCTTAATGCACAGGGTGCAGTTCCTGTATACATCTATCATTGGTTTGATAATATTCTAGAAAATAATGTATTTCAAAATATTGATAATATTTTACATAATATTGGTTATAAGTTCATTAATAAAAATTGTGAAATAACTGATGTAGGGTTTAGTTCTAAAAACTATGATGATTTAAAGCTAGATACTTTTTTAAAGGAAATTAAATGAAAAGTGATGTGAAAATTTCAATAATCACAGTTGTATATAATGGAGCAACATATTTAGAAAAAACTATTCAAAGTATTTTAAATCAGACATATGACAATCTAGAATATATTATTATAGATGGTGGAAGTATAGATGGAACAATTGATATAATAAAAAAGTATGAAGATAAGATTAGTTATTGGATTAGTGAAAAGGATGCTGGCATTTATGATGCTATGAATAAGGGAATTGACATCTCTAGTGGTGATTATATCAATTTTTTAAATGCAGGTGATAGTTTTGCAGATTATTATGTGTTAGAAAGAATATTTAATAATCAAGAAATGCTATTGTATGATTTAGTATATGGTCCAGCTATAGTGACTGGTGGTAAAAAAGAGGTATTGTTACATCCAAAAAAATTTACTAAATTTAATCTTTATCTTTGGAATACTAGAGTAGTTTGCCATCAAGCAATATTTATTAAAAGAGAAGAAATTGTAAAATATACGCTTAAGTATAAGTTGAAAGGTGAACTAAATTGGTATTTGGATTTAGTTGAAAAAGTAGATAAGGTTTTGATAGTTGATTTTCCTATTGTGTACTACTCTTTAGGCGGAACAGGAGATATGAATTACAAACTAAATACTATAGAATCCATTAAAGTAGTTTATGGTAGAAATAAGCTATTTGCATCTTTATCATTACCGGTGATTATATACAAATATTTTAAAAAGGTTTTGAATAAATGATTAGTTTTATCATGATGGCATATAATGTAGAAAACTATATTTCAGATGCAATAATTGAACTTCAAAAGGAAAATATGATAAAGTGGGAATTAATAATTGTAGATGATTTTTCCACTGATAATACTTTTAATGTAGCTAAAAAACTTTCAGATACTGATAATAGAATAACATTAGTTAAAAATATATCTAAAGGAAAAGTTGTTGGTACTAACTATGGTTATAGCTTATCTACTGGCGATATAATTAAATGTATTGATTCTGATGATGTTTTACTTCAAAGTTTTTTTAGAGAATACGAAAATATGAAAAAATTTGATGCACATTGTCATAGTTCATATATAACTGATAATAAACTAAATATTCAATCCACTTATGAATATAATCCATTAATTTTAACAAAAGACTACGAATTTGTACTTTCTAATTTAATAAGCCTTCCTAAAGTTTCTTGGTCATTTAAAAGAGAAGTAGCTGATAAAATATTTCCAATGCCAGAAAGTTTACCTTTTGAGGATGTGTGGATTTCAATGCTGGTGAAAAAATTTTCAAAAAATATATATGCTATGCAAAATCCATATTATTTATATAGACAACATGATAAGCAAACTTTTGGTGGAATTATAAACTATAATGTAGAAAAAGTAATTTTTAGAGCTAACAGGCTTTTAAAACTTATGGACATTCTTGAAAATGAAACTAGAATAATGGAAGGATTTGAGAAGGATATTTTTTATAGTTCAAGAATTTACAATGAATTCATGAAAGAAAGACAATTTTCTTGGATTTCTCTTGCTAAGTCACAATTAAGACTTCTTGCAAAAATGAAAATTATCTTAATTAAAAAATTTCCACTTACAGCGACATATATAACAAAATTAAAATGGCGTATTGACAAAGGTCTGTCATAATGTTTTATTTAATGATTGGATCTGCAATTACGTTTTATTTATATTATTTAGAGAAGTATAAAACAAAGTATACAAATGTATTATTATTTATACCAGCATTATTTTATTTTATTGGTCCTGCGTTTCAATTTCATGTAGGAACTGATTATTCTAGTTATATATGGATTTATGAGACTCAAAATAGAATAGATTTGTATTATCACTTGCATCATGAGTATTTCTTTTATTATTTGATTAAATTCTTACAATATTTTGCATTACCTAGTCAATCTATATTTATAGTATTTAGTTTTATTCATACAGTATTGATGTTTACTATTTTAATAATGCTTAAAAAATATAAATTCAAAATGTGGTTGATATTTTTTTTATTTTTTATTGTTAGTACAATTTATTTTAATCAAATGAATGGACTTAGGCAATATGTAGCAGTATTATCAACACCAATACTGTTGATTTTGGTATATGAACAAAAGTATTTTAAATCTATTTTGCTTGCATTATTTGCATTATTCTTTCACAAATCATTCTTAATGATAATATTATTGATACCTTTTTTTCTTTTTCTTAAACGATTCGATAATAAACGATTATTTCAACTATCATTAATGATGCCATTTGTACTGTTTTTTTTCTTACTCTTTAAGCAGATGTTTATTGGATTTATACCCTCAATTTATGATATGTATTTAAATAGAAGTGGATTTAACCCTATGATGCTGATTACAAAAGGGTATTACGTGGTTTTTGTTTACTATTTTTGGTATCTTTACTTGAATAAAACGTTCATATCAAGTTTTGACAAAAATATATTTAAATTTATGACGGTTGTACTTTCTATAACATGGTGTATATATTTAATTGATGTAAATATGTCGACATATGGACGACTATTTCAATATTTTAACTTTTTTTATATTTTTCCATTATATTATATAATCGAGAGGGAATTTATCGAGAAAAATTATAAAAATTTGGTTTTTATAGTAGCGGCAATTATATTACCATTTTTTTTAAAAATTCTTGTTTTTCCTGTTAGAGAATATTCTTATAATTCTATGTTTATGCTTTAAAAAAAAGGGACGGGATGCATTATAATAATTTTGATTTTTTAAGAATTTTAGCTGCTGTGAGTGTATTGTTTTTTCATACTATTGATCGTTTACAGATAGAAGTCTACAATTACATTTTTGATTTTTTCAAGTTGATACCAGGTGTTCCAATTTTCTTTTTTATTAGTGGTTTTCTAATTAGTTTATCTTATTCAAGGTCTACCTCTTTTATGAATTATATTAAAAAAAGAATATTAAGAATTTATCCGGCTTTACTTGTATGTTTGATCTTATCAGTATTGTCTCTTTTTATTGTTGGGTATTTAGATTCAAAAATTTTTTTTGAATCTAAATTTTGGATGTGGATATTTGCACAGAGTACTTTTGTTCAATTTTATAATCCAGATTTTTTAAGAAGTTTTGGTGTTGGTGTATTAAATGGAAGTTTATGGACTATTTCTGTTGAATTGCAATTTTATATTCTTATTCCAATAGTATATTTTTTTATAAACAAAGATATAAAAAAGAAGAATTTATATTTACTTGTGCTCATACTGTTTTTTAGTCTTGTAAATTTGATATTTTCTAATCTAAAGGTTGGAACTTTTAATGAACAAACATTGATAATGAAGTTAATGTTTGTAAGTTTTATACCATGGTTTTATATGTTTTTACTCGGAGTATTATTTCAAGAGAATAAAGATAGATTACATTTCTTGATCAATGCACAATGGTATACTAAACTTTTGATAGTTTCTATGTGTTTATTATTATATAAATTATTTGGGATGAATCCAATTACATTTGTTTTACTTTGTATAGTTATTGTCATTTTGGTGTTTAGTTTTAAAAGGTTTAGTTCTCTAATCTTTAAAGGAAATGATTATTCTTATGGGATTTATATTTATCACGCTGTTATAATTAATTTCTTTGTTTATTTTCATTTAGTAAAGGAGTTGAAATATTTCTTTTTTGTATACCTCCTTACATTTGTTTTTGCCTTTTTATCTTGGCATTTTATTGAAAAACCTTTTTTAAAATTAAAGTAGATAGTATGAAAATATCAATAATAACTGTTGTTTGGAATAATGCATCCACTATAAAAGATGCTATAGACTCAGTGCTTAGTCAAACGTATAATAATATAGAATATATTATCGTAGATGGATTAAGTACAGATGGTACAGTTGAAATAGTGAAAAGCTATGGAGATAAGATAACAAAGCTTATAAGTGAAGAAGATAATGGACTTTATGATGCTATGAATAAAGGTATTAAGCTTGCCACTGGAGATATAGTGGGAATTCTAAATAGTGATGACTTTTATATAAATGAGTTTGTGATAGAAAAGATTGTCAAGGAGTTTGAGGAAAAGCAAGTAGATAGTGTATATGCTGATTTAGTTTTTGTGAAACCTGAAAACTTAGAAAAAGTACTGAGGTATTATGATAGTAGTAAATGTATGCCAAGTAAATTTCAATATGCTCTTTATCCAGCTCATCCTACTTTTTTTGTAAAAAAATGGGTTTATGATAAATATGGAGTATTTAAAACTGATTATAAAATTGGAGCTGATTTTGATATTATGGCCAGATTCTTATTTACAGAGAAGATTAGCTACAGTTATATTAAAGAACCACTTATTAAAATGAGAGTTGGTGGAGTGAGTACATCATTTAGTAGTATTTTGATAAATAGTATGGAACAGCTAAGGGTTTGTAAAGAGAATGGTATTAAAACGAATATATTTAAAATATTTATGAAATATCCTATAAAACTATTGGGAATGATAATAAAATGAAAATATTGGTTACAGGAAGTAAAGGTTATTTAGGAAGTAGTTTTATAAATCAATATAAAGGTGTATATTTCTTTAAAAATTTTTCACTTTTAAATAAAAAGTTAGATGATATTGACTTGAATGGTATAGATGTGATTTTACATTGTGCTGCACTTGTACATCAAAAAGTAGAATATTCTTATGAAAAATATTATGAAATAAATGTAGCATATCCAGTAAAACTAGCAGAGTTGGCAAAGCAAAGAGGTGTAAGACATTTTATATTTATAAGTACGATAGCAGTTTATGGAGAAGAAGCTCAATTAATAACAGAAAATACTTTATGTAATCCAGTGACAAACTATGGAAAGAGTAAACTGGAAGCAGAAAAACAGTTATTTGCATTAGAAAACCATGAATTTAAAGTGAGTGTTATAAGAGCTCCAATGGTTTATGGGAAAAATGCACCTGGAAATATAGAAAGCTTAGTAAGGATTGTAAAACAGTTTTCAGTTCTTCCCCTTGGAAAAATTCAAAATAAAAGAAGTTTTGTATATGTAGGTAATCTTTGTTACTTGATTAATGAGGTTATTAGACAAGAAAAAACCGGTTTATTTCTAGCAAGTGATGATGAACCTATAAGTACCACACGATTAATTGAATTAATTGAAAAATATTTATATAAAAAAGTGTATCTTATCAAGATACCATTTTTTGAAACAATTATACAATTACTCAAACCCTCATTCCATAAACGACTTTATGGTAACTTGGAAATTAATAACTTTTTAACAAGACAAAAGTTAAATCTAAAAAATCCATATAGTGTAGAAGATGGTATTAAGCTTATGATTCAAGGGGAGTAGCTGTGGTGTATTTAGTATTATTTCTTTTCTCTTTTTTTCTAACATATTTTATAAAAAAATATGCAATTAAAAAATCTTTTGTGGCTCAGGTCAATGAAAGAAGCTCTCATACAATCCCGACACCTCATGGTGGTGGTATTGCTATCGCAACAACATGGTTTAGTGGATTATTTTATTTGTTCATGACAAATCAAATAGATATACAACTGTTCTATGCTCTTTTAGCAGGGGCTTTAATCTCTATTGTCAGTTTTCTTGATGACATATATGAATTAAGTCCTAAATTGAGGTTGTTAATTCAAAGTTTAGTAGCATTAACAGGTCTGTATTTTTTGGGAGGGTTAAATAGTATTCCTTTTGGTATAATTGAATTTTCAAATATTGTTATTACCTCTACTTTTTCGTTTTTATTGATTTTGTGGTTTATAAACTTAACAAATTTTATTGACGGAATAAATGGTTATGTTGGTAGTGAATTTGTTTTTTTAGGTATAGCAGGTTTAGTTCTTTTTCACGAAAGTTTATTTGGTATTTTAGTGGTAGCCGTTTTAGGTTTTTTGTTTTGGAACTATAACAAAGCGAAGATTTTTATGGGAGATGTTGGAAGTACACTCTTAGGCTATAATGTAGCTATCTTTACAATTTATTATGCCAATCAAGAAGCTGTTAATTTATGGGTTTGGATTACACTTTTTGGATTGTTTTGGTTTGATGCTACTTATACACTTATAAGAAGAAAATTAAATGGTGAAAAGTTAAGTCAGGCACATAAAAAGCATGCTTATCAAAGATTGACACAAGCAGGTTGGAGCCATTTTGAGGTGACAAATTATGCAATAGCATTAAACCTATTGATTTTAGTATTGATCTATTTTATACCAAATATTGCTATAAGCTTTGTCAGTACAATCGTTTTATTATTTATAAGTATGAAGTTCGTTGATGCAAAAAAGCCTTTTGAATAATTGTTTTGGTAGAATAAGCAAATGATTTTAGATAAACGAATACTTAATATATTAGTCATTATATTTCTTACAACAATTACATTTCTTTGGACTTTTTTTATATTCCATCAAACAGTAAACTGGCAAATTATAGCCGTAGTAATCTTTTTTAGATTATTTGCTTCCTTTACAATCTATAAAGACTACTCTCTTTCTTGGTCTAAAGCTACCCAAAAAACTTTTTTACTTAAAACTGTTGTAGTTATAGTGCCACTTGTAATTTATATACCTATTTTTCATGGTGAAGTACGTATGTCATTTATGTTGAGTGAAGCAATGACATATCTGGCTTCAATTAGTTTTTTAATGTATATGTATTATTTTTTCATTAATCAAAGCCGTATTTCAAAAACAAAAACAATGGTCATTTACGGTGCTGGTAAAGCAGGAATAAAAATAGAGGAAGAATTCAGAAATAGTGAATATAAAATTACTTATTTCTGTGATGATGATAAGGTTTTACAAGGTAGAAGTATAGACGGTATTCGTATTCTTTCCGGGGAAGAGTTAGAAACAAAATCTGAAGGGCGAAAGTACGATCTCTTAATTATCGCTATGCCAAGTGTCTCAAAAGATGTTATACAAAAAGTTTATAATCGTTTTCACAACTCTTTTCATGCAGTGAAAATTCTTCCTTCATTGAATGATATGTTAAACGGTGAAGCATTGTCTACACAGTTAAAAGATATTTCCGTTGAAGATCTTCTCGCAAGAGATCCTAAGGATTTAGATAAAAAAGCTATTGAAAAGTTTATAGTAAATAAAAAAGTACTGATTACAGGTGCAGGAGGAAGTATCGGAAGCGAAATAAGTAGACAGTGTGCTTTTTTTGGTGCTAAGGAATTGGTTTTACTCGAACATAGTGAGTTTAATCTTTATCAAATAGCAGAAGAGTTGGCTGAATACAATCCAAAACTTGTTATGCAATCGGTTGTTAATAAAGATCTTTTGGATGCAACATTTGAGAAATATAAGCCAGAGATTGTGATCCATGCAGCAGCTTATAAACATGTACCTTTGGTAGAAGACAACATAGAAGAAGCAATTATTAATAATATCCTTGGAACTAAAAATGCGATCGATTGTGCGATCGAGCATAATGTTGAAAAGTTTGTTTTGATCTCTACCGATAAAGCAGTACGACCTACAAATGTGATGGGGACGACAAAAAGAATTTGTGAACTTTATGCTCAAAATATTGCTAGCAATACAATGACAGAGATTGTGGCGGTAAGGTTTGGGAATGTTTTAGGAAGTAGTGGAAGTGTCATTCCAAAATTTAAATTACAAATAGAAAACGGCGGTCCAATTACAGTGACCCATCCAGACATTACAAGATATTTTATGCTTATACCTGAAGCATGTGAATTAGTATTGCAAGCTGCAAGTATAGGTAAAGGTGGGGAGATATTTATTCTTGATATGGGTGAACCGATTAAAATAGTTGATCTTGCAAAGAAAATGATAGAACTAAGTGGTCGAGATGATATAGAGATTGAATTTAGTGGACTGCGTCCCGGCGAAAAACTTTATGAGGAACTTTTAATCAGTGATAGTGATACAAAAACACAATATGAATCTATTACAGTTGCAGGTAGAACAGAGTATAATATTGAAAAGCTTTCTTCTGATATTAATGAGTTAGTTAATACAAAGAATAAATTGGCAAAATTAAAAGAGATTGTCCCAGAATTTAATCATCAAAATGGAAAATAATGACAGAACATTACTATAAACAAGAAGATACTCAAAAAATAGCAACTGAAGTTGATTTAAATGCTTTTGCATATTCACAAAAGTTTTCGTGGCTTTTTAGTGTATTTATCAAATTTGATTTAGAAGATAAAGTACAAGAAAAATATGAAGAGTTCTTAGATACAAAAGCATCTATTATACAAAGTATTGAACTTGATGAAGCTGCGAAATATGTTGGAAGTAGAGTAGTTGACGGTTGGACAGAACTTTACTTTTATGCAAGAGATTCAAAGGCACTGGGAAGTAAAGTTTCTTCAATTCTGACATCATTAGATTATCCGTATGAAGCAAATGTTGTTCGTGACAGTAAATGGGACTTTTATAATTATAATCTTTATCCAACAGAGCTTGAATCACATCATATTCAAAGCAGACATGTTTTAGAGATGCTTATAGATGAAGATGATGACCTTCATGTTTCTCGGCCTGTAGAACATTATGTATATTTTGATACTCCTACACAAAAAGAACGTTTTGTCCAAAATTTATCGCTAGATGGGTTTGAGTATAAAGATGAAATTGATTCGGAAGAGTTCCAAAACGGTATTGCACTTGTAAAAACACACGATCTTTTACCCGAAACGATTGATAAGGTTGTTGAAGAAGTATATGAGAGCTTACAAAAAGATCATGGTTATTATGAAGGCTGGAGTACGACTCTTGCCGCTGATATAGAAGAGTAATGGCTAAAAAAGAGAAAATTTTTGCTATCGCAGGAATGATTAATTACGTTGCGGTAGTATTTTTAAATGCATTTACTGACTTAGGGCACAAAATAATTATCCAAAACACTGTTTTTAAAGTATATGATGGTTCTACCCAGATTATGCTGACGGCTATTGTAAATGCATTGGTGCTCTTTCCTTTTATTTTAGTATTTTCTCCCGCAGGCTTTTTAGCCGATAAGTTTGCAAAAAGTTATATCATGCGTTATGCAGCTTTTGCAGCTATTATCTTAACAATGCTGATCACTTTTGCATATTATCAAGGCTGGTTTTTAGTAGCCTTTTCCTTAACGTTTTTACTTGCACTGCAAAGTGCTGTTTATTCTCCTGCAAAATACGGTTATATAAAAGAGTTGGTAGGTGAAAAGTTTATCAGTAGTGGAAATGCAGCTGTACAGGCTGCAACTACAGTTGCTATTTTAGGCGGGATAATTACTTATACTATTCTTTTTGAATCATATTATCAAGATAATCTAAAAACGCAAGGTGAGATACTTCAGGCAATTGCACCTCTGGGATGGTTTTTAATACTTGGTTCAACTATCCAGTTTTTACTTGCTTTAAAATTACCAAATACACAAGTTCAAGTAAGTGAGAGAAGCTTTGTGTTTAGGAGATATATTAAAGGTGCATATCTCTTTAAAAACCTCAAAGCAGTTACACGTAAAAAAGAGATCTTGGATGCTATTTTGGCACTTAGTTTTTTCTGGTCCATTTCTCAGGTTGTTTTAGCAATTTTCGGCGAATATGCAAAAAGCGAGATAGGTATTACAAATACTATTGTCATACAAGGTGTTATGGCACTAGCAGGAATCGGAATTGTACTTGGTTCTATTATCGCTTCAAAACTTTCCAAAGAGCATATCAATTTGGGAATAACAGGTATCGGTGCTATATTTTTAACACTTATTGTTTTTACAGTACCATTTGTAAAATCAATAGGACTGATTGCCGTAATGTTTACAGCCTTTGGAGTCTTCGCAGCATTTTTACTTGTACCGCTTAATGCTCAGATTCAACATCTGACTTCTAATGTACACCTTGGTGTAGTTCTTGCTGCTAACAATTTCGTACAAAACATATTTATGTTTGTATTTTTAATTATTACTACAATATTTGCATATTTTGGTATGAATGCTGAAGTATTATTTTATTGTATGGGGTTTGTCGGGGTATATCTGATATATATACTTTTCAAACAATATTTTGTGCCAATCTTTTGGACGATTATCAGTGGACTGTTTTTACTACGATATAAAATTAAAGTTCAAGGTTTAGAAAATGTTTCCAATGAACAAGCTGTATTATTGCTTGGAAATCATGTAAGCTGGCTGGATTGGGCTCTATTACAACTCTCTTTAAAACGTCATATTAATTTTATAATGGATAAGGATATATACTCTAACAGATTCCTCAAAGCAGGTTTAAAAAGAGGAAAGGTTATTCCTCTTTCACCAAAAGCATTTAAAGATACGTTCAAAGAGGCTTCTAAAAGACTAAAAGAGGGTAGAATTGTAGCTCTGTTTCCGGAAGGTTCAATTACAAATAATAGTGAAATAGCAAGTTTTCAAAAGGGATTTGAATTAATCGATACAGATTATAATGGTGTAATAGTACCGTTTTTTATTGATGGTATGTTTGGAAGTGTATTTGCTCGAAATAAAGAGCCAAACCAACATGAAAATTTATTTTCAAGACGTCAAATAACTCTTGTATTTGGTAACCCGATAGAACCTAATACAGAAGCGAACAAAGTAGAAACTATAGTAAAAAACATGAAGGAAAAATATGGAGCTAAATAAACCGAAACATAATCTTTTTAGAAATGGACGTTATGCTGTAGAAGGATTTATAGATATAGTTAAAACGGAAACATCATTTAAATGGCAGTTGCTGATGCTTTTTACAATGGGGATAATTGCATGGGTTTTACCGATAGATTTTTCTTATTCTGCAATACTTTTTACTGCTTTATTTATCCCCGTGGCATCTGAAGTCGCAAACTCTGCAATTGAACGTGTAGTAGACCTTGTCACGGTTGATTATCATATTATGGCAAAGAAAGCTAAAGATGCCGGAGCTACACTTGTACTACTTAGTTTGATTGTAACTGCAATGATCTGGATTTTTGTCTTACTGATTGCATTTAAAATGGTCTAAACTTAATATTTTGTGTGCTAAAATATAAGTATAAAATTTAGGAGAGAACTTTAATGAATACTACTTTGATTATCGGTGCCGGTGGTGTAGGAAGAGTTGTAGCACATAAATGTGCTATGAATGCTGATGTGTTTGGAAAAATCATCCTTGCAAGCCGTACCAAGTCAAAATGTGACGAGATCGCTGCAGAGATCAAAAATGTACAAATTGAGACAGCAAGTATAGATGCTGATAATACACAAGAACTTATAGAATTTATTAAGAGAGTGGGTGCAAGTATTGTAATCAATGTTGCATTGCCATATCAAGATTTAACTATTATGGATGCATGTATTGCAACAAATACACCATATTTAGATACTGCAAACTATGAACATCCGGATGAAGCAAAATTTGAGTACAAATTACAGTGGGCAAGAGACGAGAAGTTTAAAGAAGCAGGAATCATGGGACTTCTTGGCTCTGGTTTTGATCCAGGAGCTACAAACGTATTTTGTGCATATGCTCAAAAACACTATTTTGACGAGATCCATTACATTGATATTTTAGATTGTAATGCAGGTGATCACGGATATCCGTTTGCTACAAATTTCAATCCTGAAATCAATCTTCGTGAAGTAAGTGCAAAGGGACGTTATTGGGAAAATGGCGAGTGGATTGAAACTGAGCCTATGGAGATTATGCAGGTTTGGGATTATCCTGAAGTTGGTCCAAAAGATTCATATCTTCTTTATCATGAAGAGATGGAGTCACTTGTAAAACACATCAAAGGTCTTAAAAGAATTAGATTCTTTATGACATTTGGTCAAAGTTATCTCAAACACATGGAAGTATTGCAAAACGTTGGAATGCTTGGAATTGAACCGATTGAGCATCAAGGGCAAAAAATTATTCCAATAGAGTTTTTGAAAACTCTACTTCCGGATCCTGCAAGCCTTGGTCCTAGAACAAAAGGGAAAACCAACATCGGTATTGTAGCTGAAGGGATTAAAGACGGTAAAAAGAAAAAAATCTATATTTACCAGGTAAAAGATCACGAAGAATGCTATAAAGAGGTTCTCTCTCAAGGTGTTTCTTATACGACAGGAGTTCCTGCAATGATTGGTGCTAAACTCATGCTAAAAGGAATCTGGTCTGGTACTGGTGTCTTTAACATGGAGCAAATGGATCCGGATCCATTTATGGAAGAGATGAATACACAAGGACTACCTTGGCAAGTTAAAGAGCTAGAGGCGTAGTCGATGGATTTCAACACCATTATAGAAGGGATAGAAGAATTACCTCCTTTATCTGATACTGCGCAGGTAGTTGATAAACTTTATGCTAATGGTGCTGAAAACGTTAATATAATAAATCTTGTAAGAGCAATAGAATCGGATGCTTCTTTAACGGTTAATATCTTAAAGATGATTAATGCTCCTTACTATGGTTTTTCAAGAAAAATTGCCTCTGTATCACAAGCCGTTACTCTTTTTGGAACACAAATTATTTATGGTTTAGTGATTAAGTTTTGTATTGAAAGTTCATTAGTTGCAAACCTTCGCCCTTATGGTATTACAAGTTCACAGTTTAATGAAATATCTCATCTACAAAGTGCTTTGATGAATCAATGGTACTCTAAGATTGACCTTCGTCATGCACAGTTTTTAACACCGCTTGCATTAATTATGGAAACGGGAAAACTAGTAGTTTCTCGCGAAATTGTAAAAGCAGGTAAAATTAAAGAGTTTCAAGATGGTATGCGAAAAACAGAAGATCTAATAGAGTTTGAAAATGAGTTTTTCGGTACAAGTTCTTACTTTGTAACGGGAACACTGTTTGATTATTGGAATTTAGAACCAATTTATGCAGATATTTTAAAAGATTTAGACTTTATCCCTCAAGATACATCCCCTCAAATGGAACATTATATAAAATCATTGGATATTGTAAGAACAGCAATTAATGTAAAAAATGTATTAACACAAGACTCTATAGCACATGCTTGTGAACTAATTGAAGATATAGGTTTTGATCCAGATGATTTTATACATGTAACAAGCAGATTAAAACAAAAAATAAAGAATTAATAATAAGGTTTCAAGTTGATTAATATTCCTACACCAGCTTATATTTGTGAAGAAGCATTGTTAGAAAAAAATTTAGAGCTTTTAGATTATGTTCAAAAAGAGAGTGGTGCAAAAATAATTTTGGCACTTAAAGGTTTTGCTATGTGGTCAACTTTTGACATCGTTGCAAAATATTTAGGTGGTTGTACGGCAAGTGGTTTGCATGAAGCGAAGCTTGCGCGTGAAGAGTTCTGTAAGCATAATGCCAATGCAGAAGTACATACATATTCACCTGCTTTTAAAAATGAAGATATTGAAGAGATCGCAAAAATTTCTGATCACATTGTTTTTAATTCTCCAAACCAAATTAAAAGATTTATTTTAAAAGTCAAAGAGATTAATCCAAAAATAGAAGTTTCTCTAAGGCTTAATCCAGAAGTTTCATCTTCGCCTGTAGATATTTATAACCCTTGTGGTTTGTACTCAAGACTGGGTACAACACTTAAGAATTTTGATGAAAGTGTATTGGAACACATTGATGGGCTTAATTTTCATGCACTTTGTGAACAAGATGCCGATGCACTAGAAGAAGTTCTAAATTCTTTTGATGAAAAGTTTGGCAAATATCTTAAAAATCTAAAGTATGTCAATTTTGGTGGCGGGCATCATATTACTAGAAAAGACTATGATGTCGAAAAACTTATTTGCTTAATCAAAGAATTTAAGAAAAAATATGATGGTATAGATGTTTATTTAGAACCGGGTGAAGCAGTAGGTTGGCAAACAGGTTATTTAGTTTCTAGCGTATTAGATACATTTCATAACGGTATGGATCTTGCAATTTTAGATACATCTGCTGAAGCACATATGCCTGACACTTTAGCAATGCCGTATCGTGCAGATGTTAGAGGAAGCGGTGAAGCAGGTGAAAAAGCTCATACTTACAGACTTGGCGGAAATACTTGTTTAGCAGGAGATATTATGGGAGATTACTCTTTTGATAAACCTCTGCAAGTTGGAGATCAAATTATTTTTGAAGATCAAATCCATTATACGTTTGTAAAAAATACAACTTTTAACGGGATCAAATTACCTAGCTTAGCAATTCAGAGAAAAGATGGTAAAATAGATATTATTAAAGAGTTTGGTTATGAAGATTACAAGGGACGTTTGTCATAATAATGACTGTATAGTATGAATAAAATAAAAAATATTTGGCATCTTTTTTATATATTATTTTCTTTTATTAGCATTGTATTTATATACATTGCATATTTAAGCTATAGCTCTATTTTTGAAAATAATAAGACACTTACATCTTCATACAATAAAATTCTCTACAATACTTTAGATACAACGCTGAGTCAAAATGAGGTTCTGCTCGATACTTTGGCTCAAGAGTTGTTAGATTCTGATTTATACACAAATAAAGAAAAAGCAAAACGTTTACTTCAAAAAGCTTTAGTGAATTCGAAGTATGTAATAGGTTTTGGTTTAACAGATGTAAAAGGGAATTTGTTAGTTACCAGTGCAAATATTGATACTACCAAAGTTCATAACATTTTAATCAACGAAGAAGTTAAAACAACATTTGAAGAGGCACTTAAAAGCAGACAAATGGTAGTTGGACGTACATACTTCTTTTCTCCGTTAAATAGATGGATCATCCCAGTTCGAAAAGCTATTCGTGACAAAGAAGGCAATGTAGTAGCTGTTATGGCAGCAGGACTTGTTAATAGTAAGGAACATAATATTTTCAGCGGTATAGAACTGTATGACGATAGAACTATCAGTTTATTACATGATCTTGACCAACATAAAAAACTTTATCAACTATACTTCAGCCAAGCTTCGGAGACAAACTACAATCAAATTTATAATACTCCTTTAGATAAAAAAACTTATCAAAGTTTTATGGATAATCTCCAAGAAGAATTTAAAATTTTAAGCCTTGATGCAATTAGAGATGGAAATATATACTACACTTCCACAAAAGTACAAGATCAGAGAAAAATTATTTTTCTAGCGGTTTCGTATAATCAAAAGTACAAAATATGGGTAGTTGTTTCACAAAAACAATCATTTTTATACAATCAAGTTCTTGACAGCTTTTTCTATATTTTTATTCTTTATCTTTTTATTGTATTGATGTTCTATTTCTTGTTTAAAACTATCGATAGAAAAGAGAAAGAAAAAGAAGCAGAATTGGTGTATAAAGCCAATCATGATAGTTTGACAGGCTACTATAACAGAGATTACCTTGGCAATGATCCTACCTTGATCGAATCTTTGAAACAAAAAGATTTTGAAGTTATATTTTTCGATATCGACAATTTTAAAAATATCAATGACCGTTTTGGACATCATATAGGCGATAAGGTTCTCATAGGAATTTCAACGAGGTTAAGTGAATTTTTTCACAAGGATGATATTATAATCCGTCACGGTGGGGATGAGTTTATTATATTAAGCTTTTCACCGGTCAATCTCAATAAACTTATTGAGCTTATCTCTACACCATGTATTGTAGATGATTTGGAATTTAGACTCGGTGTAAGTATAGGTGTTTCAAGATATCCGCAAGATTCTATTAATTTAGATGAACTTTTAAGTATGGCAGATATCGCTATGCATGAAGCGAAAAAAGTTAGAAACTCATATAAATACTTTGATCAAGAAATGTATAGAAAATCTATTGAACATTCAGACATTGAACATCAACTGCGCCATGCTCTAGACAATGAAGAGTTTTACATGGTATATCAACCGCAGATATCACGTTATATGGATATATACGGTGTCGAGGCATTAATAAGATGGGAAAATAAAAAGCTTGGTTTTATCCCGCCTGATAAATTTATCGGTATTGCCGAAGATAATGGAATGATTTTAAAAATTGGTGAATGGATCTTACGCCAATCATTAAATGATATTAAAGAGATATGGGAGCTTACAGGTTTAAAATTTCATCTTTCTTTAAATATATCGGTAATCCAGTTTATGGAAAAAGGATTTTTAGAACAGTTATTGGAGCTGATTTCTGAAATAGGATTAGATAAGACATATATAACATTGGAAATAACTGAGAGCTTGGCAATTGAAGAATTTAACTATGTTATTCCTTTACTGAATAAAGTCAGAGAAAACGGTATTGATATTTCACTTGATGATTTCGGTACTGGATATTCATCATTGTCAATTCTAAAAAAATTACCAATATCGGAACTAAAAATAGATAAACAGTTTGTTGATGATGTAGAAAAAGGGAATAAAAATGCTCTTATTAAATCGATTTTTTCTATTGGTAAAAACTTTTCCTTTAAAATAGTATGTGAAGGTACGGAAACAAAAGAACAGGTTGATATTTTAAAAGAGTACGGGTGTGATATTTTTCAGGGATATTATTTTTCAAAACCTTTACGAAAAAATGACTTAGTAGAGTTTATAAAGGAATTTAATGATTGAAGATAAAGCAAGATGGAATAAACGCCATATCGAAAAACCGATGCGTCATAATGTAGAACCTATTTTAGAAAAATACATTAATGAAGCAAATGTCGGTAAAGCACTTGATATAGCATGCGGAATAGGGCGAAATACACACTATATGCATGAAAAAGGCTTCGAAGTAGATGCTGTAGATATTAGTGATTATGCTCTCTCACAGGTAAAAGAGGATGCAAAGATTAATAAGATCGAAACAGACCTGGACACTTATAATATTGACATTGAAAGTTATGATTTAATTACAAACATCAACTTTTTAAGTAGACGTCTTCACCCTCAAATCAAAGATGCATTAAAAAGCGGCGGTATTTTGATTTATGAGACATTTATCATAGCGCACGGAGATTTTTCAAATCCTTCCAACCCTGAATTTTTGCTCAGAAAAAATGAGCTTCTACATGCGTTTATAGGATTGGATATTATTTATTACGAAGAGAAGGATGATATTAATTTACGTGGCGAAAATACAAGAGTTGCTTCACTTGTAGCCAGAAAGGCATAATCTTCTATACGCTTTTCTAAGCGTATCTTCTCCTTTTAATTTTTCTGCATAAATTGTAAAGAAATTGTAAACCCCTTGTCAAAACCCTCTTGACAAACTTCTCTTATACTTTTCATATCTCAAACAAGGATATGAAATATGAAAAAGCTATTACTCATTTCATTGATTGCGGCTGCATCACTTCAAGCCTTAGAGCTGAATCCTCAGATGCAAGAGTATATCGATAGTCTCAAAGTTCAAGCTAAACAGCAGGATCCAAACTTTAAAGGGTTTGACTATAAACGCGGTGAAAAGATATTTACCACTGAACATACCGGTAAGAAAGGCAAGCTGATCTCATGTGTATCATGTCATACTGCAGACCTTTCAAAAAATGGTCTTAATGAACATACAAATAAAATTATTGAGCCCTTATCTCCATATGCAAATCCACAAAGATTTACAAAAGTAAGAGAAGTAAAGAAATGGTTGCGAAGAAACTTTAATGATGTCTATAAAAGAGAGGGTACGGCATTAGAAAAAGGTGACGTAATCGTCTACATTATCAATAAAAAATAGAAGGATAGAGTATGAAAAAAGTCTTAATAGGTTCACTTCTTATAGCGGGAAGTCTGTTTGCAGGCAGTTATGCAAAAGTTGGTGTAGCACCTGTAAATAACGAGTTTTATAAAGTGGAATGTGCAAGCTGTCATTTTGCTTATCAGCCAGGATTACTTCCAGCTAAATCATGGCAGAAACTTATGGGTGGCTTGAATAATCATTTTGGTACCGATGCATCACTAGAAGCAGCAGATAATAAAAGGATACTGAAGTATTTAATTGATAATTCTGCTGAAAAGTTTACACAATATAAAAGAAGCAGAAAGATCAATGCAAGTATTAAAGAAAATGAAACACCTATTGCCGTGACAGAGACAAAATATTTTAAAAGAAAGCACAGAAAGATTCCTCAAAGATTGATAATTCAAAAAGAGGTTGGTTCATTATCTAACTGTATGGCGTGCCATACGAGTGCTGATAAAGGAGTATACAGTGAAAGAGCTATCAAAATACCTAATTACGGAAGATGGGAAGATGACTAAAAGTTATGTATGGAGTTTTTTTACAAGGCTCTTTCATATCTTTTTAGTTGTTACAGTAGCATTTTTATTTTTGTTCGCAGAGTTTGACAACTTACTCTCATATCATGTGATTATAGGTTATACGGTTGGAGTGTTATTTCTTTTTAGAATTATATGGGGATTTTTGGATGTAAAATATTCAAAGTTTCAAGACTTTAATTTTAATCTATATGATTTAAAAGAGTATATGTTTAATATATTCGGATCTAAAAAGGAATATATTGGCCATAACCCTGCATCTAGCTGGGCTATAGTGGCTATGATTACCCTAGGTATTCTTTCGGTTTTAAGTGGTGTATTTGTTTATGGTACGCAAGAAGGGATGGGGATATTCTCATTTTTAAACACTACTATTTTTAAAAAGATGGAGTTTTTTGAAGAGATACATGAGTTTTTCACAACTGCGTTTATGATAGTTATCTTTGCTCATATTGCAGGAGTGTTGCTTGAAAGAGTTCTTCACGGGCCAAAAACACTGGAATCGATGATAAACGGATATAAAGAGGTAGAGGCACAAAGTCTAAAACTGACTCTTTTTCAAAAGCTTTTTGGAGTATTCTGGATAGGAGGAAGCATCTTTTTTCTCATATATATGCTGAGTCATCCGACAAATATACTTATAGCGGATGCCAATAAGGCAGTCGATTATCAAAAAGAGCATCCGCTCTTTGAAAATGAGTGTAGAAGTTGTCATACTCTTTATCCACCTTATTTACTTCCAAAAGCTTCATGGGTAAAACTTATGGATAATCTGGAGAATCATTTTGGAGATGATGCTTCTTTAGAAGCAACAGATACAGTTTTTATAAAAGATTATTTAGTCAACAATGCAGCTGAGGACTCTACAAAAGAAGCCGCTTTTAAAATTTTAAAAAGCATGAAAGAGAAAGATACGATAGCAATTACCAAAACGTCCTATTGGAAAAGACGACATCAAGAGATAGATCAAGAGATTTTTGCAAGTGCCGAAGTAAAAGCGAAATCAAACTGTAAAGCATGCCACAACAACATCGAACAAGGTTTATTAAATGATAAAGATATTAAAATACCTGATATAGCAAAAGGATAGGTCATGAGATTTTTAGTCATATTTTTATTGATAGCTAAAATATATGCAGATGACCATGAGCTACATTCCAAACATCATATATATAAAGAGCTTTCCCATCTTGATTTGACAAAAGAGCAGCAGCACAGAGTAAAAAAAATATTAAAAATATATAGAAAAGAGCTAAAAGAGTACAAAGAACTGGAAGAGGATATAGAAGATAAAAGAAAAGATATCTTTTTACAGAAGAGTTTCGATTTGGAAAAAATCAACAGTTTAAATCAGCAGTTGGATAGAGAGGCGCATGGGATAGAAAATAGGTTCTTGCAAAAGATGCATTTTGTTTTAACGCCACAGCAAAGAAAAAAATTTGTACACTATTTTGATGACTGGGAAGTTGAATAATGCAAGAGATTTTGTTGATCGAAGATGACTTGGATATGCAAACACTTATAAGTGATTATCTTGAAAACTATGATTTTAAAGTAGATGCATTTGAAAACCCTAAAGATGCACTTTTACATTTTCAGCAGAACAAGCAAAAGTATGCCCTAATAGTTCTTGACCTCATGTTACCACAGATAGATGGTTTTGACGTATGTAAAAAGATTAGAGAGAACTCAGATATCCCCATCATTATATCTTCTGCACGAGGTGAGATGAGTGATAAGATACTTGGTTTTGATTTCGGTGCGGATGATTATCTGGCAAAACCGTATGAACCGCGTGAATTAGTACTTCGTATAAACTCCATACTTAGAAGAACCAATCAAAAAAACAAACAAATAGGTGATTTTGAAATAGATGAAGCCAAGATGGAAATAAAAGTTGAAGGACTGTTACTTGACTTGACAAAAATTGAGTATGATATATTGCATCTTTTCTTAGTCAACAGTGATAAAGTACTCTCACGAGAAACAATTTCCAATGCGGTAAGCGGGATAGAGTATAACTCAAAAGATAGAACAATCGATATGCATATAAGCAATATCAGACAGAAGATAGGCGATGATCCAAAAGACCCGAAATATATTAAGTCCGTATGGGGAATCGGATATAAGTTTATAGGGTAAAAGATGTCTATAATAACGAAAGTAATTATCCTTTTTTTTATTAGCTTCTCTTTAATGATCTTTGTTTCAAACGAAACAAATAAATTAACTCAAAATACGATCGAAACACTTTTAAAAGATAAGTATATACAAGTCTCTGACGAACTCTTTACATACCTTTCTAATAATGACATGAACAACTTAAAGAATAAACTCAAAGAGCTTGACTTTAAAGAGGTGTTAGACAAAGAGCATTATTTAAAAACTTCTAGCATTTTATATCAGTATAAAACAGAACTATCCAGTATTGAAATACTTCAACATGAGGATAATAGATATCTCTTATATATGACATATCTTGATGACGATCTTTTGGTAATGGACCAATCACAAGGGAAAATATTTAAAGATAAAGAGTTCTTAAACTATATGATTCTAGTCGATATTTTGATTTTAATCATACTTTCATTTGTGATACTAAAAATGATATATCCTTTAAAAGAACTCTCTGGAAGCATTAAAAAATTTGGTGAGGGTGATTACTCTATGAGAAGCAAGAAAGTTGGTTCTGATGAGATTGGAGAACTTTCAGATACGTTTAATGCAATGGCTATGAATATAGAAAACCTTATAACATCAAGACAAAGACTTCTTCGTGATATAGGGCATGAACTAAAAACTCCTATATCTAAGTCAAAACTTGCAGTTGAAATGGTAGAAGAGAGCAAATACAAAAAGATACTCAAAAAGGCACTTGATGAAATAGACCAGATGACAAGTGAACTTTTAGATATTGAAAAGTTAAACTCTAACCAGCAAAGACTCATTTTCAAATCATTCGATATGGAAACTTTGGTAGGGCTTGCCCTTTCAAAACTGTTTGTAGAAGATGAATCCAAAATCGATGTTGATATAGAGTCCAATTTCAGTGTTAATGCCGATTTAAACTATCTTTCAATTGCACTCAAAAATCTAATCGACAATGCTCTGAAATATGGCACAGAGAAACCTGTGCACATTATAGTAAAAGAGAAGTCAATAGTTGTCAAGAGCAAAGGAAAGCAGTTAGATAAGCCTTTAGAGTTTTACTGTGAGGATTTCACTCAGGGTGACAATTCGAGAAACCAGAAGGGTTATGGACTTGGACTAAGTCTTGTAAAGAGAATTTTGGATAAGCATAAATTTCAATTACTCTATTATTATGAGAAAGGATTTAACTTTTTTGCAATAGAGACAGGAGTTTAAAGCCCTTCTAAAAGTACGTTCCAAAGTCTTTCAACCTCTTTATCATTTAAAAAAAGGGAACTCTTGTTTTTGTAGAGCTCTTGAAGTCCTTTATTATTTATAGTCATTGTTTTATTACAATGAAAATGTGTAGGTAAAAAAGCCCTTATAATAGAAGGGTTGTCATCAATCTTGTTCGCACATAAAAAACAGATTTGATCGTGGTGTAATCTTCCCTCATATTCCAAAAGTTTCATATAGAGTTCGATTGCTATACGTTTAGGGTTCTGTTTATCCCACTGTTTTGAAGCTTCTTCCAAAAGATCGAAATAAAATGGACTTAACTCTTCTGCTTCTTTTAGATGCTGGTTAAAAAGAATAATAAACTGCTGCCACAATCTTAGTTTATTTGGATTGTTAATCCATTTATATCCGATATGAATAACATCTTTGAGTCGTGATATAGTTGATTTGGCGGATTCTTCTTTTTCGTAATCTATTTTAAACCCTATATTGATAGTACCATGACGTGAACCATAGAACCTATAAAGGGTATCTAAGCTTGTTTTTGATATGATAGTAACTATTAAATCTTCCTCTTTAACACGATTGAGGTTGATAATAAAACCCTGCACTTAATGCTTCCTAACGATACAATTTTTAAAATTATACAAAAAATATTCCTTTTATAATAATTTTTTAATCAATATTACAATATAATATTAGAAATCTTGAATCTTCTAAATAAGATAATTTATCTTAAAAAAAGATTAAATTTATACTTTTTTGTATAAAAATTATAAAATTTGGAGTGAAAATGGTAGAACATCACGATTTATTACGATCATTTAAAGATAACTGTGGATTTGGTCTTGTAGCAAATATTAAAAACAAGCCGTCTCGCAAAGTATTAAATGATGCAATCACAGCACTAGAACGTATGATGCACCGTGGTGCAGTTGCTGCTGATGGAAAAACTGGGGATGGTAGTGGACTTTTACTATCTATGCCTGAAGAGTTTATTAGAAAAGAAGCAGAAAATAATGGTGTAGAGTTACCAAAACAGTTTGCAGTAGCAGCAGTATTTACAAAAAATTTAGAACATTTAGATGCTATTGAAGAAACTTGTGCTAACAATGATTTAAAAGTAGTACTTCGTCGTGAAGTTCCGGTTGACACAAAAGCACTTGGTGAACAAGCACTAGAATCTTTACCACACATTGTACAACTATTTATTGTACCGAATTCTATTATGGCTACAAATAGATTTGATGCACTTTTATACCTTTCTCGTAAAGAAGTTGAACATAAATTAATTGATGACAGAAACTTCTATATAGCATCTATGAGTTCAAAAGTTTTATCATATAAAGGTCTTGTTATGCCTACGCATATTAAAGAGTTTTATAAAGATTTAACGGATGAAGCATTCAAAATTTCATTTTCACTTTTTCACCAAAGATTCTCTACAAATACACTTCCAGAATGGCGTTTGGCACAACCATTCCGTGCAGTAGCTCACAATGGTGAGATTAACTCTGTAGAAGGTAACCGTGTTAATGTTGAGATCAAATCTGAGTCTATTACATCGGAAGTATTTAGTGATGAAGAGATCCAAAGACTTTTACCGATTTTACAAAAAGGTGCATCGGACTCTGCTAGTGCAGATAACTTCCTGGAATTCTTACTTGTAAACGGTATGGATTTCTTTAAAGCTGTACGTGCGGTTATCCCTTCAGCTTGGCAAAACGCTCCACATATGGATCCTGAACTTCGTGCATTCTATGAGTATCACTCTACAGTATTTGAAGCATGGGATGGTCCTGCAGCATTCTCTGTAACTGACGGTAGATATATTGGATGTGCACTTGATAGAAACGGTTTACGTCCTTCAAAATATATCGTAACAAAAGATGATAACCTTCTAATTGCTTCAGAGTATGGTGTAATTGATATTGCAGAGGAAGAGATCAAAGAGCGTGGACGTCTTCAATCTGGTCAAATGATCGGTCTTGATCTTCAATCTGGAAAACTTCTAAAAAGCGATGATATTGACAACTATCTAAAATCATCAAACCCTTATATGAAGTGGTTAAACGAGCATATGATCTATCTTCAAGAGCATGTTGAAGAACAATATGCAGAGGTACAGTCAATTACAGGTGATGAGCTTATCAGAAGACAAAAATTCTTTAACATCACTCAAGAAGTTGTAGAGCAAGTGATTGAGCCTATGATGGTTGAAGGTAAAGAAGCTGTAGGTTCAATGGGTGATGATACTCCGCTTGCAGCATTTTCTGATAAACAAAGAAACTTTACGGACTTTTTTAAACAAAAATTTGCACAGGTTACAAACCCGCCAATCGATCCAATTCGTGAAAAAGTTGTAATGAGTTTAAATACAGGATTTGGTGAAATCCATAATATCCTAAATGAGATTCCTTCTCATGCACACAGATTAAAATCTATTTCACCGATTATTACGGCAGAAAAGTTAAATGTATTAAAATCATTCGGTGACGAGAAATCTCCAAGTTACCAAAGTTTTTACAAAAACAAAACATTCTCGACAGCGTATCAAGGCGGATTAAAAGAGGCTTTAGATACTTTAGTTAATACTATTATCGATTCTGTAAAAAATGATGGTGCTAGAATTGTTATTTTAGACGATGCAGATTTTAATGAGCAAAACAAAGTGATTCCTATGGCTATGGCTGTTGGACGTGTAAATTTTGCACTTTTAAAAGCAAAAATTCGTCACTTGGTTTCAATCGTAGCGGTAACTGGTGAGGTGACAGACTCTCACTGTGCGGCGGTATTATTAGGTTACGGTGCAAGTGCAGTTTACCCTAATTTACTCTTTACTACAGTTATAGACCAATTAACGCGTAATAAAAACAGCAATATCGATCAAGCAGATGCATTAAAAGCAGTGCATTCTGCACTAAACGGCGGACTATTAAAAATTATGTCAAAAATGGGTATTGCTACGATTGCATCGTACAGAAACTCAGGTCTATTTGATGTAATGGGTCTTTCTCGTGAGATCGTACAAGAGTGTTTTGAGACTTCTAATGTTGCTGTTCCTGGTTTAACATATGAAGATATTGATGCAAGAATTGAAAAATTCCATAAATCAGCATTCAAACAAGATGGGTTTAAAAAGATCTTCCCGTTAAACATCGGTGGTTTCTATAAATTCTATACTGAACAAGAACATCATGATTTCGGTCCGTCTGTTATTCATGCTATTCATGCAGCTGTTAATAGCGGAAAAACTGAAGATTTTGAAAAACTAAAAGCTATCGTAAACAAACGTGGGCTGAAGTTTATTCGTGATTTCTTCGATATTAAATCAGATAAACCTGCAATCGATATCTCTGAAGTTGAGCCAAAAGAAGAAATTTTCAAACGTTTCGTTTCTGCTGCAATGAGTTTAGGTTCTATCTCTCCAGAAGCACATGAAACATTAGCGATTGCTATGAATACAATCGGCGGTCAATCGAACTCGGGTGAGGGTGGAGAAGACAAAGCTAGATATGGAACAAACAGAGTTTCTAAGATCAAACAAGTTGCATCTGGACGTTTCGGTGTTACTCCTGAGTACTTAAGAAGTGCAGAAGAGATTCAAATTAAAGTTGCTCAAGGTGCAAAACCGGGTGAGGGTGGACAATTACCAGGTCACAAAGTTACTGGTCTGATTGCAAAACTTCGTCATACAGTTCCTGGTGTTACACTGATTTCGCCACCGCCGCACCACGATATCTATTCGATCGAAGATTTGGCACAACTTATTTTTGATTTAAAACAAGCAAATCCAAAAGCTAGAATTGCGGTGAAACTTGTTTCAACTATCGGTGTTGGTACTATTGCAGCGGGTGTTGCTAAAGCGTATGCAGATAAAATCATCATCTCTGGTGGAGACGGTGGTACTGGTGCTGCTCCACTTACATCTATTAAGTTTGCAGGTAACCCATGGGAGCTTGGTCTTTCAGAAGCACATAATGCACTAAAAGCAAATAATTTACGTGGTTTAGTGTCATTACAAACTGATGGTGGTTTAAAAACTGGTTTAGATGTTGTAAAAGCTGCATTACTTGGTGCTGAATCATATGCATTCGGTACTGGTGTTCTTGCGATCATTGGTTGTAAAATGCTAAGAATCTGTCACGTAAATAAATGTTCAGTAGGTATCGCAACTCAAAACGAAAAACTTCGTCAAGAGTTCTTTAAAGGTAAAGTTGAGCAAGTAATTAATTACTTCACTTTACTTGCTGAAGATGTACGTGCAATCATGGCTGAACTAGGCTTTAAAACAATGGAAGAGATGATCGGACGTGTAGATCTACTTAAAGTAAAAGAGGATGATTTTGCACAAAAATTCGATTTCTCTGCTGTGTTACACCAAGAAGATGGTGTAAATACTTGTCAACAACCGTTTAATCCTCCGTTTGACGACAACGGTTTTGAAAAAGAGATCTTAAAACAAGCTAGAGAAGCGATTAAATATCCTGAACATCCAGTAAAAATTGATTCTGAGATTACAAACCTAAACAGAAGTTTCGGTACTTTAATCTCTGGTGAAATTGCAGAATATTACGGAGATGAAGGACTTAAACCTGATACTATCAAGTTAAACCTAACAGGTGTAGCGGGTCAAGCACTTGGAGCATTCCTAAATAATGGTATCTCTATCTACTTACAAGGTGTAGCAAACGATTATATCGGTAAAGGTATGCACGGCGGTAAAATCATCATCACTTCTAAAAATGAGGGTGAGGCGTTCAGTGCAGGTGGTAATACTTGTCTTTACGGTGCTACAGGTGGTAAGCTTTATATTTCAGGAAGTGTAGGTGAGCGTTTTGCAGTTAGAAACTCTGGAGCACTTGCAATTGTTGAAGGTACTGGAGACAATGCTTGTGAATATATGACTGGTGGTGTTGTAACTATCCTTGGTAAAACTGGAATCAACTTTGGTGCCGGTATGACGGGTGGTGTTGCATTTGTTTACGATGAAGAGCATCAATTTATTGAAAACGTAAACCATGAGTTAGTTGAAGCAGTAAGAATTGATACTGACGAGGGTGACGAAGCGAGACATTACCTAAAACGTTTACTAAAAGATTATATTGTTGAGACAGGTAGTGAAAAAGGGAAAGCAATTCTAGATAATTTTAGAACAGAAGTAAGAAACTTCTGGTTAGTAAAACCTAAAAACTTAACAAAATTACCTCTTAACTTAGAGAATGGAGATTAATTATGAGAGAATTTTTAACAGTAGAAAGAATCGATCCTACAAAAAGATTAGTAGTTGAGAGAACAAAAGATTTTAAAGAGATTTATGAAGTTTTCACTACAAACGATGCATCTTCACAAAGTGACAGATGTATTCAATGTGGGGATCCTTATTGTTTAAATAAGTGTCCACTTCACAACTACATTCCACAATGGTTAAAAGCTGTAAGTGAAAAAGATCTTGAATTTGCATTTAAACTCTCTAATGAACCATCTCCATTCCCAGAAGTTATGGGAAGAGTTTGTCCTCATGACAGACTGTGTGAAGGTGATTGTACGTTAAATGACGGACACGGTGCTATTACTATCGGTTCTGTTGAAACGTACATTAATGAAGAGGGCTTTAAAGCTGGACTAAAACCAGATTTTCCTGGAATTACGACAGATAAAAAAGTAGCAGTAATCGGAAGTGGCCCTGCAGGACTTTCAGCTGCAACATATCTGCTTCGTTCAGGTATTGCAGTGACTATGTATGAAAGAGCAGATCGTGCAGGTGGGCTTTTAACATATGGTATCCCTAACTTTAAACTTGACAAAAAAATTGTTGATCGTCGTGTAAAATTACTTCAAGAAGCTGGTCTTGAACTTGTTCTAAACTGTGAAGTTGGTAAAGATATTACTTTTGAAGATATTGCTAATAAACATGATGCAATGTTTATCGGTATCGGTGCGACAAAAGGGAAAAATGCGGGTATTTCAGGTGAGAAAGCACCAAATGTATATGCTGCTATGGAGTATTTAACAAATATTCAAAAGAAAAACTTTAAAACAGATTATGATAAAAGATTTGACTTTAAAGACCTAAATGTTGTGGTAATCGGTGGTGGTGACACTGCTATGGACTGTTTACGTACTGCTAAACGTGAAGGTGCAAGATCTGTAACGTGTCTTTACCGTAGAGATGAACACAATATGCCAGGTTCTAAAAAAGAGTATAAAAATGCTATGGAAGAGGGTGTTGACTTTACTTTCCAAGTATCACCGAAAGAGATTATCGTAAATGAAAACGGTCAAGCTGTTGCGGTAGAAGTTGTAAAGACATCTCTTGGTGCAAAAGATGAGTCTGGCCGTCAAAGAATGGAAGAGGTAAAAGGCAGCGAGTACCGTGTAAATGCTGACGTTATCATTATGTCTTTAGGATTTGATCCTGTAGTTCCTTCATTCTTGGCTGAAAACGGGATTGAAACAAATTCGTGGGGTGGAATCATTATTAACGATGAAACTCATGAAACAACTACTTCGGGCGTATATGCCGGAGGAGACTGTTTCCGTGGAGCAGATCTTGTTGTAACTGCTGCATATGACGGTCGCGAAGCTGCTCGTAGTATCGTAGATTCACTTCTTAACTAATTATATCTCCATCTTCGGAGATATAATATTTTAAACTATCCTTTTAAAAATTTCAATTTTTCAATATAAATTTGCTATAATTCTCCACTAATATAATTGAAGGATATTTTTTTGAATTTACTAAACCTTTTTACAAGATCATCACAAACAAAAGAACCTGAAAAAGTTGAAGCGTCTGCTCAATGGATTAAATGTAAATCTTGTCACTCTTTAATGTACTACAAAGAGGTTGAAAATCAAAACTATGTATGTCCTAAATGTGGATTTCACATCCGTATCGGTGTGAAAGAGCGTATAGCACTATTGGCTGATGAGGGAAGCTTTATAGAACACGATGCTTCATTAGAGCCTGTTGATCCACTTAAATTTGTTGACTCGAAACCATACACAAAACGTGTTGAAGAGGGTTTTGCTAAAACTGGTAGAAAATCTTCAGTTGTAAGCGGTAGCTGTATGATGAACGGTGTTGGTGTAGAACTTGTGATTTTTGACTTCTCATTTATGGGTGGTTCTCTTGGATCTGTAGAGGGTGAAAAAATTGTACGTGCTGTAAATCGTGCAATTGCAAACAAACATGGTCTTATTATCTTCTCTGCTTCAGGTGGAGCGAGAATGCAAGAGAGTACATTCTCACTTTTACAAATGTCTAAAACTTCTGCGGCATTAGCAAAACTTGGTCAGCATAATCTTCCTTATATCTCTGTTTTAACAGATCCTACAATGGGTGGTGTTTCTGCTTCGTTTGCAACATTAGGTGATATTATTATTGCTGAACCGGGTGCACTCATCGGTTTTGCAGGTCAAAGGGTAATTGAGCAAACTATTGGTTCAGAACTCCCGGATGGTTTCCAAAGAGCTGAGTTCTTACTTGAAAAAGGTTCAATCGATATGATCGTAAATAGAAACGAGCTTAAAAAGACACTTTCAGACCTTTTAACACTTCTAAAAAAAGATTAAAATGCGTTTATATGCACTTTGTGATCAGGAGATGCTTGATGGTAGAGGCATCTCTATCGAAGAGTATATTGATATTGCAAAGGCTAATAATGCTGAGATTATTCAGTATAGAAATAAAACTGCAGATGTTTCAGTCATAAAACAACAGCTTATTAAAATTAGAAAGCTTTATGAAGGTTTTTTAATTGTAAACGACGCCTATGAACTTATAGAATTTTGCGATGGTGTACATGTAGGACAGGAAGATCTTGATGCTATAGATGCAGATCCGAAAAAAGCGGTCAAAATTCTTCGCAACGTTATTGGAAACGATAAGATCTTAGGGATCTCTACACATAACAAAGAAGAGGTTTTAGAGGCTAATGAAATGGATCTGAACTATATCGGTTTAGGTGCATACAGAGATACGGCTACAAAGAAAGATATTTGTGCCGTATTAGGTGATGACTTAGATCGTATAGCACAACATTCAAAACATTATGTAGCCGCAATTGGCGGAGTAAAACAATCAGATCGCTTTGAAAATGTGACTTATCATGTGATCGGAAGCGGTTTAATATCATGAATATAGAGATAGTATCAATAGCAAAAAAAGAAAAATCAATCTATGATCCTTTATATAAAGACCTAACAAAGATGATTTCTCGCTTTGCAAATGTGAGTGATACTGAAATTTTTACTAAAGATGTAACAAAAGCACACACTATCTCACCAGATGCCGCACAAAAGGCATATACGAAGGTTTTAGAGCCTTATACGGGTAAAAGTTTTAGTATAACTTTACATCCTGATGGAAAATTAATCGACAGTTTTGATTTTAGTAAGCTTTTAAATGATAAAATGTCGATTAAATTTTTCATTGGAGGAGCCTATGGCTTCGAAGATGAGTTTTTGAAAAAAAGTGATGCCGTTATTAGTCTCGGTAAAATCACTATGAGTCATAAGATAGCAAAGGCAGTTTTGCTTGAGCAGATTTATAGAGGATTTTCGATTCTAAATAATCATCCATATCATAAGTAAAAGGGAAACAAGTCAGTGCAAGCGAGTGAATTAGAGTTCTTTAAAGAGATATTACAAAGCCGCAAAGAACAGATTGAAAAAAACATCAATGGAGTGAATAGCGAACTTGATGAATTAAACTCTTTAGAATTAAATGATGAAGGAGACCATGCTTCTGCAAATAATAATTCAATGATTGAAAGTGCAATTGTACAACAGCAAAACAAAGAATTATCAGAGATCGAAGTTGCTTTAAGAAAAATTGTTAAAGGCGAATACGGTATCTGTGAGATGTGTGAAGATGATATAGGCTTTCAAAGACTAAAAGTTAAACCTCATGCAATTTATTGTATAGATTGTAGAGAGATAGTAGAAAAGTCTAAAAAATAAAGGATTTACAAATGATGTACTTAAAAAGATATACAATAGCTTCTTTAATATGGATAGCATTGGTCGGTTGGTTTGTGTATGCATACGTATCACAAGAAAGTTATGTAGTAAACTTCTTCGGAACTACATTACCGGCTATATCGATTGCGTTATTAGTTATTGTACCTGTCTTTGTATTGTATGTCGCAAGTGCAGCTCATATGTGGTTTCATTCACTGCTGCACACTTTTAAAGATCGTAAGTATCAAAAAGACTATGAAAAGATCATTGACGCAGTTGTAGATGCTTACCTAGGTAAAGCAAATAGACATTACGAGTTTAGAACACCAAGATATAAACTTCTTGGAATGTTACTGGAAAATACAGCAATAGAGCCTTTAAAAGATATTGCTGGAAACACGAATAATGAAAAAATCGATACTATTCTAGAGCTTTTAAATAAAATTAAAAGCGGAGAAGTTGTTGATCTTAAACCGTACAAGCTAAGCGTTGATAATGAACTGGTTATAGCAAATAAAAGAAATAAATATAAACACGGATTTTTAACTGCCGAAGTTATTCTAAGTAATTCGGCTAAATATGCAGATGTTCTTTGTAAAGAAGTATATGTAGATTTTGTACAAACAGCTCCATTAGATGCAATTGAAAAATACAAAAACTATATGACTTTGGAAGCACTTAATATTATTTTTTCTCGTATTAATGCAGATGAACACAGACTTGAAGTTCCAAATGATCATTTAATTGAACTGATGAATATGTTAGAGTTTGACAAAAAAAGCTTTATAACTATTTCAATGACTCTTTCAAAAAGCGGTATGATTCCTGAACAAAGAATGAAACTGTTTGAAACATTAAGTGAATCAAATGAAGCTGCAATGGATGCATATTTATATACTTTATACGATTTAGAGATGCTTACTCCAGCAAATGAAATTTTAGATATCGCTTCAAAAGCGGACTATCAAAACTTCAGAGCATACCGTGCACTTAAAGAAGCAGGTAAAAATTTCCCAATAGATATGTTTATATAAATGGCACAACCTCTTTCTTTTGAAAAACCTATCTACGTACTAGCACCTTTAGCTGGCTTTACAGACCTCCCTTTTAGAAGCGTGGTGAAAAAATTTGGGGCAGATCTTACTGTAAGTGAGATGCTAAGCTCTAACGCTTTAGCACACGGTTCAAAAAAAACACTACATATGTTAGAAAAATCTCCACTCGAAGATCCATATTCTGTACAGATAGCAGGTGCAGATGTAGATATTGTACGTAAGGCGGTAGAGATATTAAACGAACAAGAGGGGATCGATATTATTGACCTTAACTGTGGATGTCCCGTACCCAAAGTAGTAGGGCATGGAAGCGGTAGTTCACTTCTGCTAAATCTGCCTCTAATGGGTGATATTATTAAAACTATCAAAGATACTTCAAATAAGTCAATGACATCTGTAAAGATTCGTCTAGGATTTGAAGAGAAAAATCATGTTGATATTGCAAAAATTGTTGAAGACAGCGGTGCTGATTTTTTAGCAGTTCACGGGCGTACACGTGCGGGAAAATTTAAAGCTCCGGTTGATTATGATGCTATTGCAGAGATTAAACAAGCTGTAAATATTCCTGTAATTGCAAATGGTGATATCGACTCTTTCGAAAAAGCACAGTGGGTACTAGAGCATACTGGTGCTGACGGAGTTATGATCGGACGTGGTGCCGTTGGTGCTCCATGGATTTTTCACCAGTTAAAAACAGGTAACGAGCATATAGAGTTAAGTCTTAAACATGAGATCATTATGGAACATTATGACAAGATGATTGAGTTCTACGGTGCTCATGGTGTAGCGATGTTTAGAAAACATACACATACATATTCAAAAGGCTATAGAGGTGCGTCAGCTTTAAGAAACCAAGTCAATACTATTGTTGACATTCAAGAGTTCAGAGATGTAATCGATGAGTTTTTCAAAAACTCTGAAATGGTGTCTTAATGCTTGAGATTAGCGATTCGATCAAAAACTTAGACAAAGAAGATATCGCTGATAACTTACTCCACTACGACTACAATACAAAGCATTTGCTTTCACTAATAAAGAACGGGGTTGACAAAGATGATCCCTCTTATTTAAGCTCATACCGTTCTTTTGAAGGGGAAGTATTTGAAAACTTTATTTATGAAAAGCTACTGCGTTATGCCGAAGAGAATGATTACATTACACAATTTGTATTAAAAGGCTTTCACCAAAATAAGCAAAAAGCACATGCAAATACACTTTCAATCAGTGAAAAAGAGCAAATTGTATATCGTACAAAATCACGCGAGATTAGTGAATTTGATGCTATGTTTATTACAAAAAACAATGAGCTCTATTTTGTTGAGATGACGCTTGTTAAAAATGTTTTAAAACTGCGGAAACGTTTACGTAAGAAAAAAGCACTCTTAGAGATTATTTTTCCCCATTATGAGATTAAAGCACTTATTATTTTAAATCACGGTGCAATAGGTTATAAACAATTCCCGTCTTACTGTAAGGTATGGTTTACTAAAGAATTTTCAGCCGAAGAAGTTCTGGACTACATTACCGATCTAAAAAAGCAGAAGCTGCAGCCAAAAGATAAAATCCGTTCTCCTAAAATGATCGAAGCTCATACCTTAAAACTTCATCCTTTTAGATACTACAATACTATGAGTTGGATTACAAAAACTCTTCGTTCCCACAAAAAGCATATTCTAGATATGGGCTTTTTATATAATCCAAAAATTCAACGCTACCATGATCTTTATAATAAATTTTATATAGGTTTTATATCTGCAAAATCGGCAGAGAAAATTATAGGAATAAATTCTTCGGATTATAGAGAAGATCAGCGTGTAGTTGTTGCGATTGAGAAAAAACACTCAGACGAAATTGTACTTACTTACTACCTTCAAACTGCACGTAAAACACTTTATCTGTATAGTTATAATGATGAAGGTAAAATAGTTAAAGAGAAAAAAGATCCATATGGGATAACAGTTACAGAAGTCTTCCATATTAATAAAATGATGGATGACAGTTATAAATTCAGTATTGCAAACGTTAATGTAATCAAAAAACTTCTTCTAGAGAGGTTTCAAAGAAAAAGATAATTTTTGTTTGTTTTTTCAACAATGAAAAGGATAATATGTATTCGTAATACATTATACTTATAGATATGAAAAAATTAATTTTTACAGATTTAGACGGTACATTTTTAAACCATGACGATTATTCCTTTGCTTCAGCATTAGAAGCACTCCACTATATTAAAGAAAATCATATTCCTCTTATCTTTACGACAAGTAAGACTAAAGCCGAAGTTATACGTTTACAACAAAAAGTCGGTATAATAGAACCATTTATAACAGAAAATGGTGCCGCTTTGTTTATTCCAAAAGGGTATCAAAACCTTGAATTAGAAGATCTAAATGAGTACGAGGGTTATAAAGTAGTCATGTTTGGAGAAGCATACTCTAAAGTTTTGGAGTTTTACAATCAGCACAAACAAGAGTTTAGTATGAAAGGATTTAGCGATATGAGTATTGATGAAATCATGCAGTTAACAGGTTTTGATCATACCAACGCTTCATTAGCAAAGCAAAGAGACTTTACTGAACCTTTTATATTAGAAAATACTACTTTATTACTTGAACTAGAAGAGTTTGCAGAAACTCAGGGGTTTAAGATTTTACAGGGTGGAAGATTTTTTCATCTAGTCGCAAAAACACAAGATAAAGGTGTTGCGGTAAAAAAGGCAACAGAACTTTTTGAACAATTATTTCATGATGATGTTGTGACTTTTGGTTTTGGAGACAGTAAAAACGATATAGCAATGTTTGAAAATGTCGATAAAGCGATGATTATCCAAAATCATTACGGAGGTTATGTCTCTACAAATTTACCAAACATTAACAGGTCCTGCTACCAAGGGAGTAGGGGATTTAACGAGATGGTGCTGCGATATGTCCGCTAAGATACTGCTCCAAAAAATCTTTTATAAAGCATTAGAGGGTGTCAAAGCTGATAAAATAGTAAAAAGAAACCTCTCAATTGACAAAGAATACCTCAAAATCTCCAATCAAAAAATCAAATTAAACTCTTTTAACAAGCTTTATATTTTCGGTGTCGGCAAAGCAGCTTATTTTATGGCTAAAGAAGCCGAAAAAATACTTTCTAACCGTGTATCCGGAGGATTGATTGTTTCTTTGGAAAAACAAAACCTATCCTACGTAAAAACATGTCGCTCAACTCATCCTCAAATGTCTGAAAAAAGTGTTGATTGTGCTAATAAGTTAATAAAAGAGATTCAAAAACTGCAAAAAGATGACTTGTTTATTTTCTTTTTAAGCGGTGGTGCTTCAGCTATGATAGAAAAACCTGTAGATGAAATAAGTTTTGAAGAGTTTCAAAAGATCTCTAATGCTTTATTAGTCTCGGGAATCGATATTAAAGCACTCAACAAAATAAGAAAGTCGATCTCAGCTATTAAAGGCGGTAAGTTAGCTAAGTTTTTCAAGGCAAAAGGGTATGTACAGGTTCTTAGTGACGTTATAGGAGATGATCTCAATACAATAGGTTCTGCACCGTTATATCCAGATTTTCCTCATTATATTATAGGAAATAATACTATTGCTCTGGAGCGGGCAAAAAAATATGTGAAGTCCCATGTACAAAAAACAAAGATAGTCACTACAACACTTTCTACAAACTCTAAAGCAGCAGCAAAAATGATTGCTAAAGAGATTGAAACGTATAACAAAGAATATGATTCATTTTGTTTATTATTTGGCGGAGAAACTACGGTTGAAGTGCAAGGCAACGGTTTAGGCGGTAGAAACAGTGAATTGGCTCTGAGATTATTAAATAGCAGCTGCATTACAAAAGATATTTTTATTCTTTGTGCAGGCAGTGATGGAAAAGACGGTAACTCTGAGGGAGATGGTGCATTTATTGATTATGATATTTACAAAAAAATCAAAAAACAAAAACTGAATCCAAAAGAGTACTTACAGCGTAATGACAGTTTTTCATTTTTTCATCAATTGGGATATTCATTTGTAACAGGATTAACAGGAACGAATGTAATGGACTTTGTCATTATTTTAAAACAAAAATTTTAGAGGAGCAGCTATGGCAGATTTTTTTCAAAACGGGATAATTACAACTTTACAGGATGTATCTAGCAGAGATATTTCAGATATAGAAAGTGAATTGGAAAAGTTTGCTAAACGACGCAATATGGTATTGTTACTTCCTGCTTTATATTCAGAATTTGAAACACCGGCAATGCAAACTATCATAGAAGAGTTAAAGCATGTAAAATATCTTTACAAAATTATTTTGGGTCTTGACCGTGCTACAAAAGAGGAGTATGAAAAAGTCAAAGTGATAATGTCAGAACTTAATGTTCAGGTAGATATTTTATGGAATGAGGGCCCTCAAATCCAAGAGCTTTATCAAAATATAGAAGATGCTGGTTTTCGTAGTTTAGATATTAAAGGAAAAGGTAGAAATGTTTGGACAATGATAGGGTATGCACTCTCCGATCCTAATGCTCATGCTTTTGCCTTACATGATTGTGACATTGTGAATTATTCTCGTGCTATTCCCGCAAAACTTTTTTATCCGATTGTACATCCGGCATTAGATTATGAATTTAACAAAGGATATTACTCTCGTGTTACGGAACAATTACACGGTAGGGCAACAAGACTTTTTTATTCCCCTTTGATTAAAGCGTTAAAACTGACATACGGTGCTAGTAAATACTTAGACTATATGGATAGTTTCCGTTATGCACTTTCAGGTGAGTTTGCTTTTATAAGAACACTGGCTCGTGGTATTAGAATTTCACCAACGTGGGGTCTTGAAGTTTCTACTCTGAGTGAAATATATGATAATACTTCTGTAAGACGTATATGTCAGACAGAAATTATGCAAAGTTATGAGCATAAGCATCAAGAGTTAAAAGGTAATGATAAAAAGAATGAGCTTGACGGTGGTATAACGAAAATGGCTATCGATATTGCTCAGACAGTTTTTAGAATTATGATACAACAAGGTGTAGTATTCTCTGACGCATCAGCTAAAACGCTTCGAGCAACATTTTTTCAAGAGGCACGTAAAGCAATTGCAAAATTTGATGCTCTTGCTAAAATCAACGGTATAGAGTATGATCGTAAAAAAGAGATAGAAGTAGTTGAATGTTTTGATCGTGCTTTGCAGAAAGCGTGTGAAGAGTTTGGCAATGATCCTCTAGGTGTTCCGTCATTGTCAGCATGGATTAGTGTACGTTCGGTACTTCCTGGTATTTCAGAAGATTTTCTTAAAACGGTTGCTTTAGAAAAATAAAAGAGGATGGGACTGTATGGAAATAGGACCAAATTTAGAAAAAGACAGATTCAAACTTATTAAAGAGTTGTTAGTACAGATTTACAGCACTTCAGATGCTTTAAAAGCTTACGAATGTATTTTAGACCTTATCGACAAATACAGGGAAAAAATTGAAACACAGCCTTATGTTTTAACACAAAAAGATGTCATATTAATTACATACGGTAATCAGATATTTCATGAAGAGGAAACGGCATTAGCAACTCTAAAAAGATTTTTAGATGAGTATGTTGAAGATTATATCAATACAGTACATATTCTACCTTTTTATCCATTTTCAACTGATGACGGTTTCTCAATCGTAAACTACAAGGGAGTATGCCCTCAAAAAGGTTCATGGCGGGATATTCAGTCACTTAGAAAAGACCACAGATTGATGTTTGACGGTGTCATCAATCATATGAGTCATTTAAGTTCATGGTTCAATAAGTTTCTTGCCAATGATCCAAAATATTTGGAGTATTTTATAGAATTAGATCCTTCAACGGACCTCTCCGCTGTCGTGCGACCGAGAACAACTCCTTTACTGAATGAATTTACAGATGATGAAGGGAAAAAAAGAAGTGTATGGACCACTTTTAGCCGAGATCAGGTTGACCTTAATTATGCAAATTACAAAGTTTTAATCCGCATATTGGATGTATTACTGTTTTATGTAGAAAAAGGGGCATCTCTTTTACGTTTGGATGCAATAGCATTTATTTGGAAAGAGGTAGGTACCTCATGTGTACATTTACCGCAAACACACGCTCTTATTCAGTTAATGCGACAGATTATTCATGAGGTGGCTCCGGAAGTATTAATAATTACGGAAACAAATGTACCTCATGATGAAAATATTTCTTATTTTGGAGAAGGCGATGATGAAGCACAGATGGTATATAATTTTGCATTACCGCCTTTACTCGCATTTTCAATTTTAAAAGGAGATTGTGTTAAGCTGACGCAATGGAGTAAGACACTTCAACTGCCAAGTGATAAAGTCTGTTTTTTCAATTTTACGGCAAGTCATGACGGAGTAGGTTTACGTGCTGTCAGCGAGATTTTAGACCAAGATGAGATTAATTTTTTAGTTGATTCATGTTTAGAACACGGCGGACTTGTTTCTTACAGGGCAATGGGTGGTAAGGATGACGAAGAAAAAGCTCCATATGAGTTAAATTGCAGTTATATAGATATCCTGACACACCCGGAGACAGATCAAGTATTGCGAGCTAAAAGAATGATGCTCTCACAAGCTGTAACACTGACTATGCCAGGAGTGCCTGGAATTTACTTTCACTCGTTAGTTGGCTCCCAAAGTTATTATGAAGGTTCTAAAAAGACCAGAAGAAACAGAGCTATCAATAGAGAAAAACTAAATTTTGATAATATTAAAGAGGAACTTGCCGAAGAGAATGGATTACGTAACAATATTTTCAAAAGATATAAACAGTTACTTTCAATCCGTACCAATGAAAAGTCTTTTGATCCCTATTCAAGCTTTGAAGTTTTAGATTTTCATCCGCAGGTTTTTGCCATGAAACACTTCTCAACAGAGAAAGATGAATATATCATTACACTTTATAATTTTTCTGATAAAAATATTGAACTTGATATATCGTTTTCGAGTGATGAAGAACTGTTAGAGATTATTACACATAAACTCTATGACACAAAACAGTTTACAATAGAGCCTTTTGGAATATTATGGTTGAAGCAGCAGCCGGCAAGTAATTAGCTTACTCTCCGTAAGCTAAACTTGCAGCTCTTTCTTTATATGATTGTAGTGGTCCGTCCAAAGGGGAATGTGTATGTTGTGGTTGCATAGGATTTGCTAAAAATTCTTCTAATTCTGCATGTCTATTGCGCAAAATAGTTTCAAACTCCTCTTGAGTTGAGGGTTGGTTGTCGATGAATTTATCAAGTAAAATATTTCCGTTACCGATTAAAACAAGATAACTTTGGTTTAAAAAATCAAGCATTACAACACTATTATTCTGATCAAGACTTTTTTGAAAACGTATAGAGATTTCATTCTGGAAACTTGAACTTACAGAAGGTGTCTGCTGAGGCTGTTGCTGTTGTTCATCTTGTTTAAATAACCAAGAACTAGGTGCTTGTTTTGCTTTCGGCTGTTGTTTTGCTTGGATCTTGTTCTTTAGATAGAAAAGAATTAGAATCCCGATGATTAAAATTGCAATTACAATATAGTAACTCGTTGAAAGATCGTCGCTTTTTTTTGTCGGTAAAGCAGACAAGTTAGGTGATGCTGTTTGAGTGGCAGCTGTTGCAGTACTTGACTTAATTGCCGCTTCTTCCGTAAAACGTAAACGTAACCCGTAACCATCAGATGTTTTTGATGCAATCAGTTTTACGTAACTAGGTGTAATGGCAACAATTTGCGTATAATCAAGTAAAGGTGTGATAGTTAAAGATTTTAAATATTTTGAATTGACTTTTTTTATTTTTGAAGACTCTATCGATGCATCTTCAAGTTTCAAAATAGTTTTTGATTTTCCTTTGCTTTGTTTAATAGTCCCTGTATAAGGAGTATCAAAAGTGATCATTACATCGGCACGGTCTGTTCTTTCGTAAATATTATAACTGAGAATTTTCGAACCAAAAAGAGTTAAAGGAAGCAGAAATAGGAAAAGAATCTTTATCATAGTTTCTCTTTTGAAAGATAGTATAAAACTGCAGAAGAGTCTAAAACTTCATTGATACGAATAGCGAGGTTTTTCTCATATACCATAACCTCACCTTTACCCAAAATACGACCGTTTACATAAGCCTCGACACTTTCACCTGCAGGCTTTTTCAGGTCAATAATAGAACCTTTTTCAAGTTTCAGGATATCTCTAAGAGTAATATCTGTTTCTCCGAGTTCGGCAATAAACTCTACTTCCATGTCAAGAATACCGGAGTAGTCCATCCATGCTAGGTCATTTTTTGGGTTGAAAACTTTGTTAGACATCTAAATCCTTCAACGCGATGGTAAGCTCATCCTCTCCCACCTGAATAGTCTTTGCATCATCATATGCCAGATCAAACTCTCCGATTTTTTCAAAAAATGGAGTATTGATAGAATATGGAGAATCAGCTCTATCCTCAGCTATTACTTTTGCACTGCCGATAATTAAGTTAGCAGTTTCCAAAGTCATATCTGTAAGTGTTTCTTCATCGCTTTCGTCCTCTTCTAGGAAAAGTTTTGAAACTCTTTGCATAAAGCCTGCATCTGAGGCTATATAAGCTCTGTATTTTTTCCCGTCTAGAGCATCTAAGTCTATATAAGCAATAAGTGTTCTCTTTTTTGTTATTCCATCTTTAACATTGTGATCTTCACCTATCTGATGTATACAGAAATTTATTGCTGCTTCTTCAATACTATTTAACATTATTCCCCGCCATAATTTATTATTGGTTGATTATACTTTATGCAAACACAAAGCAAAATTAAATTCTCCCAAAAGAGATTATATAATTGGGTATAATTGCATTTATGATTGAACTATTGACAATAGGGGCTGTAACAGGGCTTCTCTCTGGTTTTTTTGGTATTGGCGGGGGAACGATTTTAGTCCCGTTATTACTTTTACTGGGATTTGATACTAAAAGTGCGATCGGGATTTCCGTAGTGCAGATGACTTTTGGCTCTATATTCGGCAGTTATTTAAACCATAAAAAAGGGACGTTGGATGTCGCTATGATTACGATCATAGGAATCGGTGGCTTTGTCGGAGCGTCGCTTAGCGGTTATATAACATCCTTATTTAGTAATAGAACTTTAGAGATATTTTTCCTTTTATTTGCTACATTTGCACTCTTTAGACTTTTTATGCCGATTAAAGAGGATGCCGTTGAAAAGAAAATAAGTAAGGTTCTCCTTTTTATCATTGGTGTCTTTATCGGAATGATGAGTATCACCATCGGTGTCGGCGGAAGTATTATGCTTGTACCTATATTGGTAGGATTCTTGCATGTAGAATTGAAAAAAGCGATCTCTGCAGGATTGTTTTTTGTTGTATTCTCTTCTATAGCAGGTTTAATCTCGCATACATTAGAGGGACATATAGATTTTAAAAGCGGCATTATTGTAGGTATTGCATCACTATTGGGTGTGTATGCAGGAATATTTTTTAAAGATAAAGTACAAACAACATTACAAAAAAGATTGTTGGTATTTTTTTATATAGTAATAGTTATTTATTTAGCAAAGAGAGTATTGATTGATGGATAAAAAAGATGTTATCAAGATAACCGGTGCAAGGGAAAACAATCTTAAAAATATAGATTTAACAATTCCAAAGAATGAACTCATTGTTATGACGGGGCTTAGCGGTAGTGGAAAGTCTACACTCGCTTTTGACACGCTTTATGCCGAAGGGCAACGCCGTTATATGGAATCGTTGTCTTCATATGCAAGGCAGTTCTTAGACAGAGTGGGTAAGCCGGATGTAGATAAGATAGAAGGGCTTACTCCCGCTATTGCAATCGATCAAAAAACAACATCGAAAAATCCTCGTTCAACGGTAGGAACGATCACTGAGATTTATGACTATCTCAGACTTTTATATGCTCGTGTAGGTGTACAGCACTGTCACAAGTGTGGTAAAGAGATCTCTCAAATGTCAGCTTCGGATATTATTTCAGAGGTTGCGAAACTTCCAGAAGGTGCAAAACTGGTTCTCCTTGCACCGCTTGTTCGTGATAACAAAGGTTCTTATGCAGACCTTATTCAGTCACTTGTGCATAAGGGTTATGTACGTGCAATGATTGACGGAGTTATGGTGAGACTTGACGATGAAATTGAGCTTTCAAAAACCAAAAAACATACCATTAAAGTTGTAATTGACAGGGTAGTTGTAAAAGAGGAAAATAAAGAGCGTATTGCATCTTCAGTTGAAAAAGCGCTCAAAGAGAGTTATGGTGAGCTTGAAATCGATGTTCTAAACCATGAAGAGATAGGTTGCAGGGAGCATATCCATTACTCTGAACACAATGCTTGTTTTGATTGTAAAATTAGTTTTGATCCCTTAGAACCACTTAGTTTTTCTTTTAACTCTCCAAAAGGGGCATGTAATGAATGTGATGGATTGGGACTGCGTTATACTCTTGATATTGAAAAAATTATAGATCCAGATCTCAGTATTGAAAAGGGTGCGATTAAAATTGTTTACGGTTTTAATAAAGGTTACTATTTTACATTCTTAAAAGGGTTCTGTGAGGCTAACGAAATTGATATAACAATCCCTTACGGTGAATTGGAACGCCATCAGCAAAAAGCTATTTTACACGGCAATATCGGTGAAATTGAATTTTTATGGAAGAAACATAAAGTCAAGAGAATATGGCCTGGTATTATTCGTATAGCGTATGATATGTTCAAAGATGAGAAAGAACTCAATGACTATATGAGTGAAAAAGTATGTGACGTATGTGGAGGACACAGACTCAAACCGGAATCACTTGCTGTTAAGGTAGCTCAGAAAAGAATACCAGAGATTTTAGATATGCCTATATCAAAGACATATGAGTGGTTCGTTGTAGAAGATAATTTTTCTTATATGGATAAACAAAATTCGATGGTAGCTGCACCGATTCTCAATGAGATTCGTGAAAGACTATTCTTTTTACATGATGTTGGTCTTGGATATATTACACTAGGACGTGATGCCCGAACTATCAGTGGTGGTGAAGCACAGCGTATCCGTATTGCTTCACAAATCGGTTCAGGTCTAACAGGAGTTATGTATGTACTTGATGAGCCGAGTATCGGTTTACACGAACGTGATACTTTAAAACTGATTAAAACGCTGAGAAACCTGCAAGAAAAAGGGAACAGCGTAATCGTAGTTGAACACGACAAAGAGACTATAGAACATGCTGATTTTATCGTAGATATCGGTGAAGGTGCAGGAAAGTTCGGTGGAAATGTAGTGTTTGCAGGGACTCTAAAAGAGCTTAAAAAGGCAAAAACAGCTACGGCGGATTATCTGTTTGGAAGAAAGAAAATCGAGTATTTTTATAGACGTGAACAAGAGAAGTTTATAGAGATCAAAAACGTAAATCTTAACAATATTAAAGATATGAGTGTAAAAATTCCATTGAATAACTTTGTATGTGTTACAGGTGTAAGTGGAAGCGGTAAAAGTTCACTGATTTTACAAACACTTTTACCGTCAGCTAGAGAGCTTTTAAACCATGCAAGAAAAGTAAATAAAGTTGCCGGTGTAGAGATTAACGGACTTGAACATGTTGATAAAGTAATCTATCTTGATCAAAGTCCTATTGGACGTACTCCAAGATCAAATCCTGCAACTTATACAGGTGTGATGGATGAGATTAGAAACCTTTTTGCACAAACGAAAGAATCACAGATTAGAGGATATACATCTTCAAGGTTCTCATTTAATGTTAAAGGCGGGCGTTGCGAGAAGTGTCAAGGTGAGGGTGAAATCAAAATAGAGATGCACTTTTTACCGGATATTATGGTTAAATGTGACAGTTGTCAGGGACAAAGATATAATCAGCAAACGCTAGAGGTGCTTTACAAAGGGAAAACTATTTCCGATGTTCTTAAAATGTCCGTAGATGAAGCGTATGAATTCTTTAAAACAATTCCGAAAATTCATCAAAAACTGAAAACACTTGTAGATGTTGGGCTTGGTTACATTACACTCGGACAAAATGCCGTAACGCTTTCAGGTGGGGAAGCACAACGTATTAAACTTGCCAAAGAGTTAAGTCGTAAAGACACAGGGAAAACACTTTATATTTTAGATGAGCCTACAACAGGTCTTCACTTTGCAGATGTCGACAGACTCACAGGTGTACTGCATAAGTTTGTTGAACTCGGCAATAGCGTACTTGTAATCGAGCATAATTTAGATATGGTCAAAAATGCAGATTACATTGTAGATATAGGTCCTGAAGGTGGTTCAGGAGGCGGCTTGGTTGTCGATGTCGGAACACCGGAAGAACTGGCTGCCAACCATGAAAAGTCAGGTTCGTATACTGGAAAATATTTAGAAAAAGAATTGCTTTTACATAAGTAAATGGTATAATAACTTTAAATCACCCAAATAAGGGAGTGGAAAAGTTATGGAAAGAAGTGAGATTTTAATCATTGATGACGTCATGGAAAACGTCAAAAAGATCATTGAACTTTTAAGAGAAGAAGGGTATGGACTTTCTTATGCTCTTAACTCTCAAGATGCCATAGATCTTTTAAAAACAAAGCGTTTTGATCTGATCCTTTTAGCAAGAAGAATGTCAGATGCAGACGCTATACAACTATGTAAAAGTATAAAAAACACTCCATTACTGCAAGAAGTCCCACTTATTTTTTTAGTTGAACAAGATGATGTTGAAAATCTGGATGAAGGGTATCAAAGCGGCTGTATAGATGATATACGTTATCCGATTCAAAAACATGAATTATATAGAAAAGTTCGACACCATTTAGAGTTTTACAATTATAAAAAATCGTTAAAAATTTCTAACTGGCAAAACAAGCTTTTACTCTCAGAAACTGAAGATGCCCAAAAAGAGATGGTGTATATACTTTCAGCTATGATTGAAGACAGTAACCTTGATTCAATAAGTCATATCAGACGTGTAGCAGATTTTGCAAAGCAGTTAGCTGTCTTAGAAGGTACTTTAAATGAAGAAGAGATCAAAATGATTTATTTGGCTTCTCCTCTTTATGATATAGGTAAAGTATTTATTGAAGATTCTATTGTCAAAAAACCTGAACATTTAACAGATGATGAATTCGCAGTTATTAAAAACCATCCAAAATTAGCATTGAGAATTTTGAAAAATTCAAGTAAAAAACTGATAAATGCTGCAGCGATTATTGCATACGAACATCATGAAAATTTTGACGGTACTGGTTATCCCAGAGGTTTAAAAGGGGAAGAGATTCATATCTATGCAAGAATAGTTGCTATTGTAAGTGTTTTAGATGCCCTTTTAGAGAAAAAAGCTTATAAAGATGCATGGTCATTTGAAGATGCTGTCGCATATATTCAAGAGGAAAAAGGGAAAAAGTTTGACCCTAGACTTGTAAATATTTTTGAAGAGCATTTGGAAACTTTTCAAGAATTAGCCGAGGGAGAGTAAATTGATACAGTTTGACCTCCCTTTAGTCGTTATGCTTGTTGTTTTCATTGTTTTTATAGGCGTAAGTTTTTTAGTGTTTTTGTCGAGTGCATCAAAAAAAGACAATCAGATCGCAAAGTTAAAAAAAGAGCTTGAACGACTCCAAGAGAATCAGGGCAGAGTACATCATGCAGAACATGAGCCAAAATCTTATGCAGGGATGCAGACAAGTTTGATCTCTGAGCAGATTAAAAAAATAGAACAGTTGGAAAATGAAGTTCAAAGACAAAAAGATAAAGTTGTAGATGCTAAAAATGTTGCAGAAGAAGCTGTAAAAATTAAGTATGAATTTTTGTCTAATGTGAAAGAGGACCTTAAAACTCCCTTGAAAACTATTATAGCATACGCAACAATTTTGGCAAAAGACCTGCAAAATGAAAAATTAAACTCTCATGCACGGGATATTTTAACTTCGAGTCATCAGTTAATGGAGTTAATTGAGAGTATGATGGAACTCTCAAAAATTGATGCAGGAAGTTACAATATTCAAGAGAGTGCAGTTGAACTACAGTTTTTATTTAATACTATTACAGATGAGTACAAAAACAGTGCTAAGAAAAAAGGTTTGGAACTAACGATTGACATAGATAAAAGCTTACCGGAATCTTTGATATTTGATGCAAATAAAGTCAAATTAATTGTCGACAACCTCATAAGCAACAGTATTAAAGCAACAACCAAGGGAGCTGTAAATATTTTTGTAAAACCTAATGGAAGCAATATTGCCCATAACACGATTAACTTGCAGGTGATTGTGGAAGACAGTGGAATTGGAATAAAAAAAGAAGATCAATCTAAATTATTTGAAATGTTTGAATCAGACGGTTTGGGCCTTGCATTAAATAAAAAAATAGCAAAATTGATGAACGGTGATCTTACTTTTTATAGTGAGTACGGTAAAGGTGCTACTTTTATTCTTTCTCTTGCAGATATAGAAATAGTATTGCCAAGTGCCGAAAATGAATTTCATGATTTGAATATTAATTTTGCACAGATTCGTCCTGAAGGTGCATCATTGATGGTGATTGACAAAGATGCAGAAGCTGTAGATACTATTGTAGAATCTTTTTTAGAGAGTCATGTCCGTGTTACACATTATGATATTCCAAGAGATGCAATAGATGAACTTAAAAGAGCTAAGTATGATATGATCTTAATTGATATAGATGTCTTAACGAGCGATGATAATGCACTCTCAAAGGTGATCTCAAAAATAAGTGATGCACCTGTTGTTACCTTGACAAATCATAATGTCAAAGATGCACATATTAGTGAACAAGGTGCAAGAGTGGTTGGACATCTTAAAAAGCCTGTTTCAAAACGTGAGCTGTTTAAAATCTCTTTAAAAGTCTTAAATTTTCCGGAATTACTAAAGAATATTGTATAATTCGAAAAAAATTAAAAGGCTATAACTATGTCAGTATATGCATTTGGACACAAAAATCCAGATAGTGACTCTATTGTAGGTGCAATATCACTATCATACTTAAAAAATCAAGTAGAAGATGAAGAATATATCCCGGCTCGTCAAGGTGATATTTCTGCTGAAACACAGTTTATCTTAGACACATTTGGTTATGCAGACAGAGTTCCTGAATTAAAAACTTCTGTAGCTGGTGAGAAAGTATTTATTATCGACTCAACAGATAAGCCGCACTTTCAAGACGATATTGATGAAGCTACTATCGTAGGTATTGCAGACCACCATAAACTAGGAGATCTTATTACAGACGCTCCTTTAGAAGCTTGGATCAGACCAATTGGTTGTTCAAATACTGTAATTTACGAGATGTATAAATCTTACGGTGTAGTACCTCCAAAAGATATTGCTGGAATGATGATGCTTGCTATTTTAAGCGACACTGTAATTTTCCGTTCACCGACTTGTACAAAAGTAGATACAAAAGCAGTAAAAGAGTTAAGTGAAATCTGTGGTGTTGAAGATTACAAAAAAATGGCTATGGATATGTTCATTGCTAAATCTGCAGTTGACGGTGCATCAGCTCGTAACTTAAATACACGTGACTATAAAGAGTTTGATATGAACGGTACAAAAGTAGGTATCGGTCAACTTGAAATGGTAGATATCTCTGTACTAGAACCTCGTGAAGATGAGATCATGGAAGATATGAAAAAGATGAAAGAAGAGGGTGGTCTACACACTGTTTTAATTCTTTTAACTGACATTATCAAAGAGGGTTCAAAACTTTTCGTAGTATCTGATGATGCTTCTAAAATTGAAGCTGCATTTGATATTAAACTAGAAAATAACAAAGCTTGGTTAGACGGTGTACTTAGCCGTAAGAAACAAGTAGTACCTTTCGTACAACCTCAATTTAAATAATTTTTTAAAACGCTACTCTGTATAGAGATAGCGTTTTATCTTCTTTGTAGGTGTTTTTACAAACGGTTCAATCTGTTCTATGAATTTCGTAATTTTTGAAAATGATGCCATTTGGGTATTAATCTCGATTCTCATCTCTTCTAAATAGTTCGCTATTTTTTCTTTTACATGTTCATCTGCTTGATGATGAGCTTCAAACATTTTATCTATGAGTGTATAATCAAGATGGATACGAGCAACAAGTTTACCATCTTTTTGCATTACAAGAGAGTCTAAAACCGCTTCATTTTTGTTAATTACAGACTCAATCTGTTCCGGATAAATGTTTTCTCCGCTTGGGCCGAGTATGAGGTTTTTACTTCGTCCGCTGATAAAGAGATAGTCATCTTCATCTATATAGCCGAGATCGCCTGTAAGGAAGTAACCATCTTCATCAAAAACCTCTTTTGTTTTTTCTTCATCTTTATAATAACCCAGCATAACACTTGGAGATTTAACGGCAATTTCCCCTTCGCCTGTTTGTGGATTTTTATCTTTGATTTTGATCTCCACGCCTACCATGGCAGGACCTGTTGAGCCGATCTTTCTCTCCATTCCCAGACGAGTTCCTGCAATCAAAGGTGCAGTTTCTGTAAGACCGTACCCTATGACGTAAGGGAAATGTGCATCATATAAAAATTCTTCTACATACCTTGCCAAAGGTGCACCGCCAATACCAAAAAATCTTAGTCTTCCTCCAAAAGTCTCTAACAGTTTTTTCCCTGCTATTTTATTGAGTTGTTTATGGATAAAAGGGAGTTTGTATAGCTGTTTTGTTAGAAAAGAGCCGTTGAGTTTTGCAAGAACTTTGTTTTTGTAGATTTTCTCAATAATAAGTGGAACTGAGAGCATCATTGTAGGGCGTACAATCTCAAAGGCTTTTAAAAGAACACTCGGTGTAGGTGTTTTATCGATATAAACTACACTTGAACCGTGAAGGAGAGGTATGAGCATCCCTACCGTAGATTCAAATGTATGTGCCAATGGTAAAATCGATAAAAAAACATCTTCAGGTACAATAGAGATATTTTTAAATGCACTTAGTGCATTTGTTACAAGGTTTTTATGTGTGAGCATAACACCTTTTGAATGTCCAGTTGTTCCTGATGTATATAAAATAGCAGCGAGATCATTTTCAGAAGTTGTTTGTAGCTCTTTTTTATGGGAAAGTTTTTGTTTGATACGTTCCATATGTGAAGTGTTCGTATATTGTTCCAAAATTTCAAGTTCGTCAAGTTGGATTATAAACTTCAGATTAGAACTGTCAAGTTCATCTATTGTAGGAAGATGTTTGTTTGATACAAATGCCGCTTTTGCTTCTGAATGACATAAGATATGATGTACATCTGCAGTATGAAAATCAGGTAGTATTGGTACTGCTACAGCCCCAAAATAAGTAATTGCCAAATAAGCTATGGGCCAATTCGGCATATTCTCACTTAGGATGGCAACTTTGTCACCTTTATTGATCCCTTTTTCAGTTAAAAGTTTTACCATTGACTTGATTTTATCATCAAGTTCACGATAACTCATAGCTTTCTTCCCTACATTTGAAAAGGAATCTCTTTCACCATATAATGCTACAGAGCGATCTAGTAAAGCTCCCAGTGTATAGTTTTCTAAGTTTTTATAAGGGTACAACATCTCTCATCTTTTTCTGTGTTTTTTTTGTATTATACAAAAAAATTATACTACTTGGATTACAAGAAGAGCAGGGGTAAGAAAAAAACAACTAAAATAGAAATAGCGTGACATTTAAAGAAGTTTTATTATATTTCTAGTATGATGAAGAGTGAAACTTAGGGAGTGAGGTAAATATGCTTTTATTGATCACAATATTATTATTGATTATATTGCTTTCACGTTTGACTGAAGAGAAAACGAAGGTTCCCGCAACTTTAGCAACCATCCTTTATGCGTTTGTACTTTCCATCTATTTTCCTCATCTATTTTCCATCAGTAAGCAAGAATTTAATGAGGTTCTTTACTTGATGCTTCCTGTTATTTTACTTCCAGATATTTTAAATATATCTATTAAAGAGTTGAAAAATTATGCAAAAGAGATATTTTACCTTGCGGTAGTTGCAGTTATTGCCTCTATAGCTCTAGCCGTTTTTGTAACACCGTATTTGTTACCTGAATATGGTTTTACTATAGGAATGCTTCTAGCCCTATACACAATGTTAATGGCTACAGATGCCATTACGGTAAGTGCCATTATGTCGAGATTTACGTTGCCGCAGCGTTTAAAGATCTATGCTGAATCGGAATCTCTGTTTAACGACGTTACCGCTTTAATTATTTACTATTTTATAGCCTTACCACTTTTACAAGGTGGGGCAGTTGATGTCCTTTCTGTTAATGTTACTGTCTTAAAAGTTTTATTTCTTTCAAGTTTTATAGGTATGGCAAGTGCCTTTTTCGGTTTTTTTGCACTTAAAATGCTGCGTAACCCTTTTGATCAGTTTTTAATTATCTATCTTATTGTTATAAGTTCTTTTTTATTGGCTGAACATTTCCATATTGCAGGAATTTTATCGATTGTAGTTTCAGTGTTAACCTTTAAAATCTTGGTTCAGTGTGAGAGTCGCTTGCATCCCCAAACATTTGAGATTACGGATAAAGTAAAAACCTATGATGCTTTTATTGAGCTACTTAAACATATACCCGCTATCACCAAACATGAATTTCGCGAGTATAAAAAAGAGGCGATGTTTTTAGGAATCTTTGCCAATGCGGTTGTTTTTGTTGTAATAGCAAATATAATAGATTTGTCGCTTTTATATAAATATATCTACGAGATTTTAATTGTATTTCTTGTTACAACTTTGATCCGTTTTGGTAGTATAAGTGCTTTAGTTGTTAGTTCTAAACTCCCGTTTTATTGGACATATGCACTTACACTTTCAGGGATGAAAGGTGCACTGGCTATCATCATGGTGCACTCTTTGCCAAAAGAGTTTGTATATTATGAGCTTTTTACCGCTATTGTTTTAGGTAATGTCCTTATTAGCACATTTCTTTATACGTTTACTTTGATGTTCCATATTAAGAGATATGCAAAACTGTATGAAAATGATTCGTCGCTTGATGGGACAAAAGATCAAAAGCTTTCCACTCTTTCTAAAGATATAGTTGAAGTACTGGAAAAAGATCCTATCTCTCAGGCTTATAATCGGATTTTTATTGAAGAGGTTCTTGTACGTGAGATAGCAAGAGTACAACGTTATAAGGTGGAGCTTTCCGTAATAGGTTTGCAGTTTGACTTTTCTACACTTCCTGAAGAAAAACAGAAACATTTTTTACAAAAAGCAGGTGAAATTATCCAACAAAGTATTCGTCAGAATGACTACTTCGGAAAAATTGAAGAAAAGCATTTTATTGTTTTGGCAAGTAATACCTCTTTAGGAGGTGGACATAGATTGGCACAGAAGATTGTAGAACAGTTTATACAAACACTTGATAAAGAGATCAAATACTATTTCGGTGTAACGGAATTACGAGAAACGGATAATCTCGAAACGCTTTTTGAAAAGATTAAAGATGCGATCAATAAAAGTATTCAAAACAATCAGACAATCGAGATCGAGGTATAAACTGACTTGTTTAAACTAACGACAGAACAATGCAAAACTTAAAGCATTGACAATGTATGATACGAAAAAATAACACCCTAGGGCATAAAGTTGAGCAGACGCAATAAAAAACATACTCCAAATAGAGATACCGTAACATTTAAAGAGAAAGATTTCTTACCTACAACACGCCAAGAGATGGAAGCTCGTGGATGGGATCAGTGTGATGTGATCCTTGTAAGCGGTGATGCGTACATAGACTCTTCGTTTATCGGTGTAGCTATGGTTGGACGTATGTTAGAGCGTATGGGGTATCGTGTAGGGATTATCGGTCAACCTGATATCAACAGCGATATAGATATAAAGCGTCTCGGCGAGCCTAAACTTTACTGGGGTGTAAGCGGTGGTAGTGTTGACTCAATGGTGTCAAACTACACGGCGACGAAGAAGTTCCGTAACTCGGATGACTATACTCCAGGCGGTGTAAACAACAAACGTCCCGATCGTGCAGTTTTAGTCTATACAAACCTGATTAGACGTTATTTTAAAAATACTGTTCCCGTCGTACTTGGAGGTATAGAAGCTTCACTGCGTCGTATCACTCATTATGACTACTGGCAAAATAAGCTCAAAAAACCTGTTTTATTTGATTCTAAAGCAGATGTATTGGTTTATGGAATGGGTGAAATTGCGATTGAACAACTGACACGTGCTATTGCTGAAGGACGTGACTACAAAGATATCAGAGGGATTTGTTACATCTCTAAAGAGCCGAAGCATGAATTTATTCAACTTCCATCACACCAAGAGTGTTTGGATGATAAAGAGAAATATATCGATATGTTCGATCATTTTTATGACAATAATGACCCGATCTCTGCAAACGGACTGTGTGAAGAGGTGGACGGCAGATATCTGATCCAAAATCCTCCATGTGATTACCTAAACGAAGAGGAGATGGATGCAAATGCAAAGCTTCCATTTACAAGAGAATTACACCCTTATCATAAAAAAGATGGAAAAGTAAAATGTCTTGAGACAATTAAGTTCTCGATCATGACTCACCACGGCTGTTGGGGTGAGTGTAACTTCTGTGCAATTGGCGTGCATCAGGGACGTACGATCAGAACACGTTCAGAAGAGAGTATTCTGGCTGAAGCAAAAGACTTCAACAAGTACAAAGACTACAAAGGGATCATCTCAGATGTCGGAGGTCCTACGGCGAATATGTACGGCTACGAGTGTAACAAAAAGCTAAAACTCGGAACGTGTGCACATCAAAGATGTGTGGATGCTAACCATCTGTGTAGTTCTATGAAAGTAGACCACAGCAGAAACATCAATCTTTTACGTCAGGTACGTGAAGTTGAGGGTGTTAGAAAAGCATTTGTCGCTTCGGGTGTACGTTATGATCTGATCAATGCAGATAAAAAACACGGTTACAGCTACTTAAAAGAGATGGTAAAACACCATATCTCAGGACAGATGAAAGTAGCACCTGAACATACGGATCAACGTGTACTTGAACTTATGGGAAAACCTGGGAAACAAGAGCTGATCGACTTTAAAAAAATGTACGACAAACTAAATAAAGAAGAGGGGAAAAAGCAGTTCTTAACTTACTATCTTATTGCTGCGCATCCGGGTTGTACAGAAAAAGATATGCATGAATTAAAACGTTTTACTACAGATGAATTGCAAATGAATCCTGAACAAGCTCAGGTATTTACTCCAACTCCTGGAACTTACTCGGCAGTGATGTATTATACGGAAATGGATCCTGTAACTCGCAAAAAAATCTTTGTAGAGAAAGACACAAGAAGAAAAGAGAAACAAAAAGAGATCGTAATAAAAAAAGATAACTTTAAATCGGGTTTTGCTTCTTAATCAAGCAAAACCTTCTCTTTAAAAGAAACGATGTGAGAGTCTAGTCCTAGCTTCTCTTTGAGAATCTCTTTAAAAGCGTTTTGACTCTCTATCTCTCCATGCACTAAGATCACTTTTTTCAAACCTTTGATATCGGCAATCCATTCTAAAATGCCGTCTCTGTCAGCATGGGCTGAAAAGCCGTTTATGGTATGGATCGATGCTTGTACGATAATGTCTTCCCCTAGAACATTGATCCATTGCGCTCCGTCAACTATCTCACGCCCGAGAGTATTTTCGGCTTGAAAACCTACAAAAATAACCGCATTGTTCTTATCCCAAATTCTGTGTTTAAAGTGGTGAACAATTCTTCCCCCGTTACACATACCCGCACCGGCGATTATAATTGCACGGCTTTTAATGTCATTGATGCTTTTTGATGCTTCAGGAGTTTCAGTATATGAGAGAAGTTCAAAATTAAAGACACTGCCGTTTTCTTTAATATTGTCCTGACACTTAGGTATGAGCTCTCTGGCGTATTGTTTATATACCTGTGTAGCACGTGTAGCCATCGGTGAATCCAAAAAGACTTTACATTTTGGCAGTTCCCCTTTTTCATACATATCTCTTAAAATACATAAAAGCTCTTGAGTACGTTCTAATGCAAAAGATGGAATTAAAACATTTCCGCCTCTGTCCAAAGTTGCTAAAAGAGTCTCTTTAAACTCTTTTATTGTTGCATCTATAGGCTGATGATTTCTTTCCCCATATGTCGTTTCAACATACAGGCAGTCTGCTTTTTCACACTTTGCCAAGTGGGGGAGTACTAAGTCATTATTATTACCGATATCTCCAGAAAAAACTATAGTATGAGAGTCGTTGTTATCCATATAAGAGATCTCTATAAAAGCAGAACCTAAAATATGACCGGCATTACGGTACACAAAACTGATCCCTTCACACAGATCGTAGTATTGGTTATATTCTGGATTTACCCACTCGATCATGTCAAATGTCTCTTCAACATTTATAGGATCATACAAAGGCTTTTCAATTCTTTTACTTTGACCCCTACGTTGAGCTTTTCTATAGCGTGTTTGAAAATCTTCACTCATTATTTTTGCACTGTCCATTAGTATGATCTCAGCTAACTCCATCGTGGCAGAAGTTGCATATATTTTTCCGGTAAATCCCTCTTTGACAAGTTTTGGAATACGTCCTATATGATCGAGATGGGCATGGGTGATTAATATATAGTCTATTGTTGAAGGTTCAAAGTAAAACGCTTCTTTATTTTTTTCCTCCTCTTCCCCTTGGAACATACCGCAGTCTATCATTATCTTGACATCTTCTACTTCAAGTACATGGCATGAGCCTGTAACCTCTTTGGTTGCACCGTACGATCTTACTATTGCCATAATGTATCCTTCATCTTTTGACTTCTTTGTAGATTATACGCCTATTTTTCTTAACTTATCTAAGTTGTACGCTTTTTAGAAAAATTATGCTACTATTGATATATGAGAATAGTATTAATATTTTTAATAATATTATCGGTTTCAAGCTCTCTATTGGGAGCAAAAGAAAAAATCTCTTTACAATTGGAGTGGTTGCATCAGTTTCAATTTGCAGGTTATTATGTCGCTAAGGAACAGGGATATTATGATGCAGCCGGTTTAGATGTAACAATAAAAGAGATGACACCTCGTACTAATGTGGTTAAAGAGGTTGTCACAAAAAAAGCAGAATATGGGATAGGGCGTTCTACCTTATTGGTCAACCGGGCTGAGGGTAGTCCTATTGTACTTTTAGGTGCTATCTTTCAACACTCACCTTCGGTACTCATTAGTACAAATCCTAAAATAAAAAATCTTCAAGATCTTAACAATAAAAAAATTATGATCACTAATGATGTAGCCAGCGGTGCTACAATTAAAGCGATGCTGCTTTCAAAGGGCTTGTTGTATAAAGATATTCATTTCCAACAGCACAGTTTTAACTTACAGGACTTAATAAACGGAAAAACAGATGCTATGGCCTGCTATCTTTCTAATGAACCATTTTTTTTAGAACGTGCAAAAATACCATACAAAATATTTGATCCAAGAGATTACGGTTTTGATTTTTATGAAGATATTCTTTTTACGTCTGAAGAGGAACTAAAAAACCATCCAGAGCGTGTGGAAGCTTTCTATAAAGCTTCCATTGAAGGTTGGAAGTGGGCTTTTGAACATATTGAAGAAACTGCAAAAATAATTTATGACAAATACAATTCACAACATAAATCTATAAAAAGTCTTATTTATGAAGGTAAGGTACTTAAAAAACTTGCACTCGATGAAAACGGTAATATCGGAAATATCAGTATGGATCAGATTGATAAAATTATCAATTGGTACAGAGTAACAGGTCTGTTCAAAGAAAAATTTGACTTTACACCATATATTGACCCTATGGGATATAACAAGAAACACTTAAATATAGGTGTCTTGGCAAAAAGAGGGGGTAAAAAAACTTTAAAAAGATGGCAGCCCTTGGCTACTTATTTAAACCGTAATTTAGAAAACTATTATGTCAATATCCATCCACTCTCTTTTAGTGATATGCAAGAACATTTGGAAAATAAAAGTATCGATTTTTTACTTATAAATACAGTGAATTATGTGCAGTTTGAAAATAAGTACGGTATTTCCAGAATCGCTACTTTGACAAACAGGGGTACACACGGAAACCCTTATAACTATTTTGGAAGTGTCATCTTTACAACAAAAGATTCTAAAATAAATACGATTGACAAAATAAAAGGAAAAAGATTTGCAGCTGTAAATAAAGACTCTTTTGGCGGTTGGGTCATGGCGTATGAACTTTTACATGATGCAGGCATGAAGATAGATGATATCAAGTTGAAGTTTTACAATACCCACGATGCAGTAGTTTATGCTGTTTTAGATGGTAATGCAGATGTTGGAACTGTACGAAGTGATACCTTGGAACATATGGCAATGGAAAAGCAGATCAATCTAGATAACGTTAGAGTCTTACATCCCTTACATTATCAAGATTTCCCTTACATGGTCTCGACAAAGTTATACCCTGAATGGCCGTTTGCAAAGTTAAAACATGTACCTGAAAATGTTGCAAAAGAGGTTATGAGTGCTCTTATAAAAATGCCTGAAAACTCTCCTGAAGCAATAGCATGTGATATTAGCGGCTGGACTGTTCCTCTGGATTATTCATCAGTACATGAAGTACTTAAAAAGCTGCAATTGCCACCTTATGAGCATGTTGATATAAGCATTATGGATGTTTTGAAAAAGTATGCTCTTTTGATATATGCTTTGGTCGCTATAATTATCGTAGGTATTATTCAATTCTTACATATCAGAAAAGTAAATCTTGAACTTGACCAAAAGGTTCATGAAAGAACACAAGCGTTATTTAAAGCGAATGAAAAACTACAAGACCTGGCACATAAAGATTCTCTAACCGGGATACACAACCGTGGCTATTTTATGGAACTGGCAGAACAGATGTTTAAAGTAGCTAAACGCAATGAGACTCCTCTACAAATTCTTTCTCTAGATATAGACCATTTTAAAGAGGTCAATGATACTTATGGTCATCAGACAGGGGATGCAGTATTAAAACTTTTTTCTAATAAAATCAATACACTTTTAAGAGA